>CADEFY010000112.1 GCA_902826705.1 uncultured bacterium | reverse complement strand
GCCGGCATGAACGCGCCCGCGCCGCGCCGCACGTGTGTCAAGATCTGTGGCCTGACCCGTGCCGAGGATGTGCGCTGGGCGCGGGCCCGGGGTGCCGACTGGCTCGGGTTCATCCTGCACGCCGACAGCCCGCGGCGGATCGAGGCCGCGCAGGCGGCCGCGCTCACCGCGCTCGCCGACGGCGCCGTGACCGTGGGAGGGATGGTGGGGGTCACGCCGCGCGAGGCGCTCGCGCTGGCGCAGGCGGCACACGTCGGACGCGTGCAGTTGCATGGCGTCGATGCCGCCACGTGGCCCGCGGACTTCCCGCTCGAGTGCCACTTCGCGGTGGGCGTGAACGCCTCGGGCGCGTTCTCCCGCGCGCTGCCCGCCGCCGCACACCTCGTGCACCTGGATACGGCCACGAGCACCGGCGAGGGCGGCACCGGCCGCGTGTTCCCATGGGCGGTGGCCGCGCCGCTGGCGCGCGAGCGGCGCGTCGTGCTCGCCGGCGGGCTGGGGCCGGACAACGTGGCGGCGGCCCTCGCCGCCGTGCGACCCTTCGCGGTCGATGCCAGTTCGCGGCTCGAGGCCGGTCCGGCGTCGCCGGGCATCAAGGACCCCGAGACCGTGCAGCGGTTCATCGCCGCGGTGCGGCAGGAGGACGATCGCAGTGAGTGACGCCGATGCACGCGCCGGGTATTTCGGGCCCTACGGCGGGCGGTTCGTCCCCGAGACGCTGATCCACGCGCTCGACGAGCTCGAGCGCGCGTACGCCGAGGCGTGCGCCGACGACGCGTTCCAGCGCGAACTGAGCCTCGTGCTGCGCGACTTCGTGGGCCGCCCCACGCCGCTCTTCCACGCCCAGCGGCTGAGCGAGGCGGCCGGCTGCCAGGTGTGGCTCAAGCGCGAGGACCTGCTGCACACCGGCGCGCACAAGATCGACAACACGGTGGGGCAATGCCTGCTTGCCAAGCGCATGGGCAAGCCGCGCGTGATCGCCGAGACCGGCGCGGGCCAGCACGGCGTGGCGACCGCGGCCGCCGCGGCGCGCTTCGGGCTCGAGTGCGTGGTGTACATGGGCGCCGAGGACGCGCGGCGGCAGCGGCTCAACGTGGAGCGCATGCGGCTGCTCGGCGCCGAGGTGCGCGAGGTCGACGCGGGCAGCCGCACGCTCAAGGACGCGATCAACGAGGCGATGCGCGACTGGGTCACGCACGTGCGCACGACGCACTACGTGCTGGGTTCGGTGCTGGGACCTCACCCGTTCCCGAGCATGGTGCGAGACTTCCACCGCGTGATCGGGGCCGAGGCGCGCGAGCAGTGCCTCGCGCGCATGGGGCGGCTGCCCGACGTGCTCGTGGCGTGCGTGGGCGGCGGCAGCAACGCGATCGGACTGTTCCACGCGTTCCTGGGGGACGCCGGCGTACGCATGGTGGGGGTGGAGGCGGGCGGTGCCGGGCTCGGCTCGGGCCGCCATGCGGCGCGGGTGCCCGAACACAGCGTGGGCGTGCTGCACGGCACGCGCACGCTGGTGCTGCAGGACCTGCACGGCCAGATCCGGGAGACGCACTCGGTCAGCGCAGGGCTCGACTACCCAGCGCTCGGGCCCGAACACGCATGGCTGCACGACCAGGGCCGCGTCGAGTACTCGCACGCCGACGACACCGAGGCGCTCGCGGCGTTCGCGCTGCTGGCGCAGCGCGAGGGCATCCTGCCGGCGCTCGAGTCGTCGCACGCGGTGGCGTGGGTGCTGCGCGAGGGCGCGGCGCTGGGCCCCGACGCGCAGGTGGTGGTCAACCTCTCGGGCCGTGGCGACAAGGACGTGGCGGAGGTGCTGCGCCTGCGCAGCGAGCGCGCATGAGTCTCGCGGCCCTGCAGCACGTGCACGTGCCGCCCACGGACGAACGCATCACCGGCACGCTCCTGCTCTTGCACGGCACCGGCGGCGACGAGCACGATCTTCTGCCACTGGCGCCGCTCGTCGCGCCCGGGGCGCGAGCGATCAGCCCGCGCGGAGCGGTGCTCGAGCATGGCATGCCGCGCTTCTTCCGCCGGCTCGCGGAGGGCGTGTTCGACCTGGACGACCTGCGTGTGCGCACCGACGAACTGGCCGACTTCCTGGCGGCGGCCGCGCGCACGTATGGCTTCGATGCCTCGCAGGTCACGGCGATCGGGTTCTCGAACGGCGCCAACATCGCCACGGCGCTGCTGCTGCAGCGGCCCGAGGCGCTGGCGGGCGCAGTGCTGCTGCGGCCCATGCTGGCCTACGAGCCCGCCACGGTGCCGCCGCTGGCGGGCCGGCGCGTGCTGGTGGCCTCGGGTCTGCGCGATCCGATCGCGCCGCCGGAGCACGGCGCGCGGCTGGCGCGCCTGTTGCGCGGCGCGGGCGCCGACGTCTCCGAGGCGCCCGCCGACGCCGCGCACACGCTCACACGGGCGGATGTCGCGGCGGCGCACGACTGGTGGCGGGAGGGGCGGCGATGAAAGTCGGCCGCCACTGTGCTATGAATGCGCGCTCGCGTGCGCCCGTAGCTCAACTGGATAGAGCGTCAGCCTCCGGAGCTGAAGGTTACAGGTTCGACCCCTGTCGGGCGCACCACCCCATTCGCACGTGACGAACGCGCCGACTCGCATGCCCCCCGAAGCGCGGTTCGACGCGCACGCGCACCGCCAGATGGCGTCCATGTTCGACGACGTCTCGGCGCGCTACGACCTGCTCAACCGGCTCATGACGCTGGGACAGGACGGCGCGTGGCGCGAGGCGATGTGGCGCCGGGTCCCCGAGGACGCCGCGCACGTGCTCGACCTGTGCACCCGCAACGGCGTGTCGCTGCCGGGCCTGCAGCGGCCGGGCCGGCTGCTGCTCGGCGCCGACGTGAGCCTGCAGATGCTCGAGGTCGCACAGCGTGAGCTGGCCACGTTCGGCTGGGGTCCGCGGCTCGTGTGCGCCGATGCGTTCCGGCTCCCGCTGCGCGCCGCCTCGCTCGATGCGGTCACGGTGGCCTTCGGCGTGCGCAACCTGCGCCCGCGCATCGAGGCGCTGACCGAGATCGCGCGCGCGCTCCGTCCCGCCAGCGCGCTGGTGGTGCTCGAGGCCACTGCGCCCGCCCCCGGGCCGCTCGCGCCCGGCCACACGCTCTGGCTGCGCCACGTCGTGCCCGCGATGGGCCGGCTGTCGCCCGACCCTTCCGCGTACCGCTACCTGAGCGCGTCGATCTTCGAGTTCGGCGCCGGTCCGGAGTTCGAGCGCGACCTGGCCGCGGCGGGATTCGCCGTGCGCGAGTGCTCGCGCTACCTGCTCGGCGCCACCACGCTCTGGGTCGCCGAGCGGCTGGGGCAAGTGCCCGACGCCGGCGCCGCGGGCGTGCAGGCTGCACGCGGGGCGTCGGGCGGAATCCCGCAGGCCTCCTCGCTCGCGCGCGCGGCCCGCGCCCGGGCCGCCGAGGCCCGCACCTGGCTCGGCGTGCAGGCCGCGGTGGCGGCCGCGCTGGCCGCCGGGTTGATGTGGGCTCTCATGGAATGGTCCAAGTCCAACGGCGCCTTGCCCTTGAGCGAAGGGCAGCGATGGCTCGGCTGGGGCCTCCTGATCGCCGGGCTGGTCGGCTCGGCGGTCCGCGCCGGGTGGTTGGCGCTGCGTTGGAGCACGGCCGCGACGCCGCGGGGAGGGGGTGGGTGAAGTGGCACAGCGGTTGCGACCACGCTGAGGGATCCCACCCCTCTCACGCGTCAGGATGCCGACCATGCTCGCTCGTGAACACCTGCTCCGCACCCTGATGGGTCTGTCGCGTCATGCGACCGGCCGGTCGCGTGCCGAGATCCTCAGCGCCACCATCGACGCCGCGATGCGCCTGACCGAGGCCGATGGCGCGTCGGTCGTGCTCGTCACCAGCCGCCAGGTCGAGCGCGCCTGGCGCACCGACGGCACGGCGCCCGGCACCGAGACGCGTCCGCGGGGCTCGGGGGACGAGCGGCTGCTGCTCGACTCCGACGTGCCGCGCACGCTGCCCGACCTGCGCGAGAGCCGGCACCGCGTCGCCTACGCGTGTCCCGGGCTCGAGTCCGGCCCCGTGCTGCTCGTGCCGGTGCGCGTGCGCGAGGCGGAGCAGGGCCACCTCGCCGTGCACCGCCGTCCCGGCGCTCCGCGCTTCCAGGGCCGTGACGCACGCAGTCTCGTGCTGCTCTGTGCGTGGCTCGCCGCCGCGCTCGATGGCGCGCGCCTCGCGAGCGACCTCGAGAAGCTGGCGGTCACCGACGACCTCACGCAGGTCTACAACTACCGCTACCTCAAGACGGCCCTGCGCCGCGAGATCAAGCGCGCTGGCCGGTTCCGCCAGCAGCTCGGCATCCTGATGGTGGACGTCGACAATCTGAAGGGCTACAACGACCGCAACGGACACATCCGCGGCAGCTTCCTGCTCAAGGAGATCGCGCAGCTCTTCGCGCGGCAGGTGCGCTCGTGGGACCTCGTGGCCAAGTACGGCGGCGACGAGTTCACCGTGATCCTGCCGCAGACCGGCCGCGAGGGCACCGACATCGTCGGCGAGCGGCTGCGCGCGGCCGTCGAGGCGCAGGCGTTCCCACTCGCGGAGCGCGGGCAGATCACCGTGAGTCTCGGCGTCGCGGTGTTCCCCGAGGACGGCGACAGCGCGACGACGCTGATCGAAGCGTCGGACCGCGCGCTCTACCAGGCCAAGCGGCGCGGTCGCAACCGCGTCGAAGGGGGAGAGGCGCAGGCCGCATGAGCGCGACTCGCATGCCCTCGCAGGGTCCGTTGACCGTCTTCCGACGCGGCTGCTAGCCTGCCGCGTTCGATCCGTCCATCCAAGGAGGCAAGCGTGTCCGAGCGTGTCGGGATCTCGGTCGTCGGAACCGGAGACTGGGGTGCCAACCTCGTCCGCAACTTCGCGAACCTGCCCGGGGCGCAGCTCGTCTCGGTGTGCGACGCCGACCCCAAGCGGCTCGCCAAGACGGCCGCGCAGTACCCCGGCGTGAAGGCCGTGGCGGACGTGGCCGACGTGGCCGCGGACCCCGCCGTGCAGGGCGTCGTCGTGGCCTCGTCGGCGGTGAGCCACTACCCGCTCGCGCGCACGCTGCTGGCCGCCGGAAAGGACGTGTACGTCGAGAAGCCGATCACGCTCGAGGTCGCGCACGCCGAGGAGCTGTGCCGCATGGCCAAGGCCGATGGCCGCATCCTCATGGTGGGGCACCTGCTGCTCTATCACCCGGCCGTGGCGTACATGAAGCAGCTGATCGACCAGGGCACGGTGGGCGACGTGTTCTACGTGCTCTGCCAGCGCGTCAACCTGGGCAAGGTGCGCAAGGACGAGAACGCGCTCTGGAGCTTCGCGCCACATGACCTGTCGGTCGTGCTGCATCTGCTCGGCTCCGAGCCCGTCGATGTCGTGGCGCGCGGCGCTGCGTTCCTGCAGGACGGCGTCGAGGACGTGGTGTTCGTGGACCTGCGGTTCCCCAATGGCAAGATGGCGCACGTGCATGTGTCGTGGCTCGACCCGCACAAGGAGCGCAAGGTCACCGTCGTCGGATCCAAGAAGATGGTCGTGTTCGACGACATGAACCCGAGCGAGAAGATCACCATCTACGACAAGGGTGTCGACCGCGCCGGCGAGGTGGTGTCGTACGGCGAGATGCTCACGATCCGCAGTGGCGACATCCTGATCCCCAAGGTGCCGCAGCAGGAGCCGCTGCGGCTGGAGTGCCTGCACTTCGTCGAGTGCATCCGCGACCGCAAGCGCCCGCTGACCGACGGCGTCGGCGGCCTGCGCGTGGTCAAGGTGCTCGATGCGGCGCAGCGCTCGCTCAAGAGCGGCGGGGCGCCGGTCGCGATCGCGCCGTTGCCGCAGGAGGTCGCATGAGCAACGTGATCCATGCCAGCGCCAAGGTGGGCGAGGGCACCACGTTCGGCGAGTTCTGTGTGATCGGCGCCAACGTGGTGATCGGCAAGGGCTGCCGCATCGCCAACCATGTCGTGATCCACGCCGACACGGTGATCGGCGACCACGTGCGCATCGACGACCATGCGTCGCTCGGCAAGGTGCCCATGAAGGCCGCCAACTCGGCGACCACCAAGGAACAGGAACTGCCGCCGCTGTCGGTGGGCGAACTGAGCATCGTCGGCACCGGCGTGATCCTGTATCGCGGCGCCGCGATCGACGCCAAGGTGCTCATGGCCGACCTGTGCACCGTGCGCGAGAACGTCAGCATCGGCCGGGGCACGATCGTCGGCCGCGGCGTCACGGTGGAGAACTTCTGCACGGTGGGCCGCTTCTGCAAGCTCGAGAGCGAATGCTACCTGTGTGCCTACACGTCGCTCGAGGACCGTGTGTTCATCGCGCCGGGTGTCGTGACGTCCAACGACAACTTCGTCGGCCGCACGCAGGAGCGCTTCAAGCACTTCAAGGGTCTCACGGTGAAGAAGGGCGGCCGCGTCGGCGCCGGCAGCGTGACGCTGCCCGGTGTCGTGATCGCCGAGGACGCGCTCATCGCCGCAGGCTCCGCGGTCACGCGTGACGTGCCCGCCCGCAAGGTCATGCTCGGACGCCCCGCCAAGCCGTGGCGCGACGTGCCGACCGAACAGCTGCTCGAGAACCAGGGCTGGGTCGATTCCTGATCCCGGCTCGCTGACCCCACGAGGGAGAACCCCGATGTCCGCCAACACGACGATCCAGGTGCCACTGCTCGACCTCAAGGCGCAGTACGCCACCATCCGCGCCGAGGTCGACGATGCCGTCCGCCGCGTCATGGAGAGCTGCCATTTCATCGGCGGCCCCGAGATCGGCGGGCTGGAGGAGGAGGTGGCGCGTTACTCGCAGTCCAAGTTCGCGATCGCCTGCGCCTCCGGCACCGACGCGCTGCTGATGGCCATGTGGGCGCTCGACATCGGGCCCGGCGACGAGGTGATCTCGCCGGCCTACTCGTTCTTCGCCACCGCCGGCACGATCGCCAACAACGGCGCCACGCCGGTGTTCGTCGACGTCGATCCCAGGACGTACAACCTCGACGTGCACCTGCTCGAGAAGGCGATCACGCCCAACACCAAGGCGGTGGTGGCCGTGTCGCTGTTCGGCCAGTGCGCCGACATCCCGGCGATCCGCGCGGTGTGCCAGAAGCACCAGATCTACCTGATCGAGGACGCCGCGCAGTCGATCGGCTCGGAATGGGAGGGCAAGCGCTCCGGTTCCATGTGCGACTTCGGCACGTTCTCGTTCTTCCCGTCCAAGAACCTGGGAGGTGCGGGCGACGGCGGCATGATCGTGACGCAGGACCAGGCGCTGGCCGACAAGACGCGCCTGCTCTGCAACCACGGCGCGAAGCCGAAGTACTACCACTCGCTCGTGGGCACCAACTCCCGACTCGATGCGCTGCAGGCGGCCATCCTGCGCGTGAAGCTGCGCCACCTGGACCTGTGGAGCGAGAAGCGCGCGAAGAACGCCGCGCTGTACAACGCGCTCTTCGAGGGCTCCAAGGTGGGCACGCCGCTGCACGATGCGCGCACGCGCCACATCTACAACCAGTATGTGATCCGCAGCAGCAACCGCGACGGGCTCAAGCAGCACCTGGCCGACCGCGGCATCGGCACCGAGGTCTACTACCCGGTGCCGCTGCACCTGCAGAAGTGCTTCGCGCACCTGGGCTACAAGCCCGGCGACATGCCGCATTCCGAGGCCGCCGCGCTCGAGACCCTGGCGCTGCCCATCTACCCCGAGCTCACCGAGGAGCAGATCCGTCACGTCGCTCAGTCGGTGCGCGAGTTCGTCGACGCCTGATGCGAACGGCGCGGCTGCACGCCGCGCCGCACAACCCAACGGTCGCGCCGCCCACACCCGCCCTGAGGCGGCGCGACCGCGAGTCACTCGAACGACCGCGCCGCCGGTCCCCTTCCGCTGGCGCTTGTGCGGTCCATGCCGGATCCCGATCACGATCAACTGGTGGGGTTGCTGCGCAAGGTGGAGGAGGTCCGCGGCCTGAGCGCCGCGGCCGGCCCCTCGCGCACGCTCACGCACGATGACCCGGACACGCTCGTCCGCACCCTGGGTGAGCTGGTGGACGAGTTGGAGCGTGCGCACCGCCGCCTGATCGAGACCAACGTGCAGTTGGTGTCGTTGCGCGAGGTGGCCAGCCGGCTCGCCGAGACGGTGGACATCGGGGAGACCACGCGCACGGTCACGCGCTACCTACGGCGGGCCTTCGGCTTCGACCAGGTCGGGCTGCTGCTCATCGACCGCGAGCAGGGGCTGCTGACCGGCGCGTGGACCGTCGAGCGCGCCGGCGACGAGCGCACCGCGGCGCTCGACGTGCCGCTCGTGGGCGAGCGGGGCGCACTGGCCCGCGCCGTGTGGATGGGCCGCACGCTCCTCCACCACGACTGTCAGCGCCATGCGCCGGCGTTCGTGGCCGAGACGCACCCTCTGGCGCAGGCGTTCAGCCAGCTCGGCTCGCTCGCCTGCGTGCCGCTCGTGCGGAGCCAGCCGGCCGCGAGCGACTCGCAGGGGGCGGCGTGTGACGCAGCCTGCGTGCTGGGGCACGCGCGGCTGCTGGCGCCACCCGCCGGCGAGACGGCCAGCCGTTGGGCCGCGGACCGTGAGGAGGTGCAGCGCCGTTGCCTGTCGTGCCGCCACCTGCCCACGCTCGGCGTGCTCGCGATGGCGCGCGCGGCCGGCGCTCCGGCACTGGGTGCGGCCGACCTGACGCTGATCGAGAGCATCGCGCTCTCGCTGGCTCCCATGATCGAGAACGCGCGCCTGCTCCAGGAGCTGCGCCGCAGCCAGCGCTTCCAGCAGCACATGCTCGACTCCATGGCGAGCGCGCTCGTGGCCGTGAACCTGCGGCGCGAGGTGCTCAGCCTCAACCGCGCCGGCGAGGAGCTGCTCGGCCGCCCCGAGGAGGCCGTGCTCGGCGCACCCGTGCGCGAGGTGATGGGAGAGGAGGGCGAGCGGCTGCTCGACGACGCGATGGCGTTGGGCCGTGAGGTCGCGCGTCAGGAGACCACGCTGCATCGCCCCGATGGCGAACCGCTGCCGGTGCGGCTCACCTCGTCGCAGCTTCGCGATGAGGACGGCCGCGTCTACGGCGCGCTCGCCACGTTCCTCGACCTGACGCCGATCAAGCGCGCCGAGGAGCACGCGCGCCAGATGGACCGGCTCGCGGCGCTGGGGCG
>CADEFY010000111.1 GCA_902826705.1 uncultured bacterium | reverse complement strand
CTGATGGATGTCTGGCGGCGAGGCCACTGGTCGGCGCGGAGGCCCAACCGATGATGGCGCGACTGATGGGACTCGCCACGATCTCTCCGCGTGAGCTATCGGCCCTCGTCGAAGCCGACCGCGCCGCCGTCTTCGACGTCAATCCGCGCTCCAGTTGGGAACGGGCTCACGTCCCCGGTGCACGCCATCTCGACCCCGAGGGCTTCGAGCGCGACGAACTGCCATCGAACACCGACGCCGAACTCATCTTCTACTGTTCGAACCCGTGGTGCAGAAAGGCACCTCTCGCCGCGCGCCGCGCGCGCGACATGGGATTCCAGGGCATTCGCGTGATGTCGGCGGGCATCAAGGGCTGGTTGGATGCCGGACTGCCGACCGAGCCGGGGGCGTGAGCCGGCCTGGCCCCTTCAACGCACGATGCCGATCGAACCCAGCCACTGCCGTCGGCGCTGCAGCGCGCCAGGCGATCACTCGTCATCGGCCAGATGACACGTTCCCGTGGGCGCCGATGCGATTCGTGCAGATCGCCGTCCCGTCGAGGGCCACAGGATCCCTCGCAGGACCGATGGTTGATGCCGCTCGGGGCGGCCTAGCGATCGTCTGACGTCAGGACCATGCGAGGTGCGGTCGGGGTCGCAACCGCAGAGGCCCGCGACTCCATCACAAGTGAGACGCTGCGAGGCAGGGCGCTGCGAATCGAGTCCTCCCAAGCGGCTGGCTGATCCCCCAGGAAGTCCACGGAGTCGAACCACACTGATGGGTCCCACTGCATGTTGATCTGATACCGACCACGCGACTGCAGAGGCAGCGAGGAACCGCCTGTTGCCACGCTCACCTCGACGGAGTCGTGGATCGCGATGGCGAGGGAGATCGCGACGGAGTCCGCACCCCGGTATGCCATCCCATCCAGAAGATGGCCCAGTAGCGGTGTGACATCGCGGCGCTCCTAGATAGAGAGGGACATGAAGCGAACGTTCGGGATCGAGATGAGTCGTGCCGGAATCGTGATCATCCGCAGCGCAGTAAGCCTCAGATCCAGGCCGCTGAGAATGCGGCATTTTGTCGCATGATCCGGAAGCGGAGCCCTCGACGCGTGCTCCGACGGGTCCAGTGGGCGATCGATGGATTGCCAGCGGCTCAAGAGAGCGACGCCGATGCCCGCGAGGCTACTGCTCGGCTGAGTCCGCGCGACGCTCGAGTCCGTCGGCCCACGGCGCCACGAGTCCAACGCGCAGAGGATGTGCTGCGGGCTGCGCGTTGGTCACCGCATCCTCGGACTTGCTCGAGCCTCTGCAAGCGCTCGACCGCTCCACCCTCGCTGTCCGCTCTCAGTCATGGTCCGCCGCTTCGATCGCCGTCTCCGTATACCTCGCCGCGCTGATCGAGCGACTCGTCCGCGAGATCGCCAAGCTGCCGAACGCCAAGGCGTCCAAGAAGCGGGGCTGAATCGGCCGCCGTCAGCGAGACTCGCCGGTCGCCGGCGCACGGACTCGCGCCGTCTTCCCGAATCGCGCATGCGCTCCCAGCGACAGCACGTGCAGGTCGTCGCCGTAGAGCCCCTTCAACGGGACCCAGTGGTGGTCGACTTCCAACCCGATCGCCGCGCCGAATGCCGAGCACAGGTTCACGCCGGCCGCGAGCGAACCTCCCACGTGGTTCGTCGTGCGCAGCGGGCCGGCCGACACCGTGAAGAACCCGGCGTCGCCCGTGTATCCGCCGATGTTGGGATCGAGGCGATAGAAGTGGATGCCCGCTCGGAGCCACGGCCTCGAGGGGCTCGTCCCAGGCAGGAGATGCTGGACATGGATCCCATACCGGATCACGTCCAGCTCCCATGTGCCCGGAGTGAGTCGCAGGGTGTTCTGCGTGTCCTCGGCCAGTCGCGCCTCGAACGCCTGCTTCATCCCCGTGGAGACCGGCCAGTGGTGATATGCGACACCGGCCCCGAACCCGCCGCTCGGTTCGTCACTCACGGTGAACGCCAGCCCCATGCTCAGCCCGATCCGTTCCCGACTCGCACTCGCGATCGGCAGCGGCAACGAGATCGTCGGGCCCAGCTCGAAGCCACGCCGATGCAGGCCATCGCCTCTCCGTTCGCGGGGCCCATCGGTGAGCACGTTGGTGGCATGCGAGACGCGCACGCAAGCCAGCATCGCGCCCGCGATCACACCCATCAGGATGAGCACCGAGCGGCGGCGCTCGACGCGGGACCGGGCGACCGGTGCGGAGCATCCGCCCCTACTGCTGGACGATGATCGGCACGCGCCCGGCATCTGCGCCTCCTCCACGGCCATCCCGCACGAAGCACTGCACCCAGCCGGTGTCCAGAGCGAGTACGGGGCTCTTCAACGCGTGCACGACCCTCGTGTCGCCGCCGTTGAAGACGATGTCTCCGCCGATGCTCACGGGACCGAACGAGACCCAATCGTACTGGACCTGATCTCCGTCGGGGTCCGTCGCATGGCACACGACGAACGCGGAGTCCCCGGGCGAGAGAGCCGCGGGGGTCGCGAGGAGCGACTGGACCATCGGGTCGCGATTGACGGGCGCGAGCGACAGGTCCGAGCCACAGCCGGTCAGGGTGACCAGGCTGCACACGGCGAGCGAGCCGATCAGCGCGAGCGTCCGTCTGCGCAAGTCGGGAACCTCTCGATCGCGGCAGGGCCCCGAGTCGCGGGGCCCCGCCGGCCGATCGCTACCCCAGCAGCTCCTGCGGCACGTAGCCGCCGTTGTCCGCCAGCTTCTGCAGCACGGTCTTGTGCAGCCACATGTTCATCTGCGCCGAGTCGCCCATCTTCTCGGGCGGGCAGCCGAGTTCCGTGGCCAGCTCCTTGCGCGCCGCGAAGCTGCTGTCCAGCTCGAGCAGCTTGAGCAGGTCCACGATCGACACCTTCCAGTTCAGCTTCTGCGGGTTGGCCGCCGCCATGCCGTCGAGCTGCGCGGCCACATCCACGGCCGAGATCGCGGCTGGGCCGGCGGAGACGACGGGCGTCGACGTCGCGGCCGGCGCCGTCGTGGCCGATGAGGGCGTTGCGGGCGCTGCTGCCGCGGCCTTGGGCCCCAGGCCCAACTTGCTGAGGATCGCTCCGAACAGGCTCATGAAACACCTCCCGAGGGTGAGAACAGCGCGTGCGTGGGATGATCAGGCAGCGAGCGCGACGGGCACCGGCAGCTTGAGCGCGCTCAAGACGTCGCGCATCAGGCCGCGCACGTCGATCGCCTTGGCCACCGCTTCGGCCAGCTTGCCGCTCTGCTGCGCGGTCACCGCCTCCGTCCACAGGCCCTTGGCCTGCTCCAGCTTCGACTTCGCGCCATCGACCGTGGCGGCATCGAGTCCCGCCGGCAGCCGGCGCGACTTCGCCAGCGCGTCCACGCGCTGCTGCGCCATGTCCACCACGCCCGGCAGCGCGGCCGCGAGGCCGTCCCAACCGGCGCGCAGTTCCGTCTCCTTGGCGGCGAGCCCCGCCGACAGCTCGCTGATGCGGCCCGGCAGCGCCTGCGCCGCTGCGAGTGCGGCCTTCGCATCGCCTGACTCGAGCGTGGCCTTGGCGCCGGCGATCGCCTCGTCGAGCGCCTTGCTCTCGGCGGGCATCACGTTGGCGATGCGCTCGTGCACCGCAGCCCACGCCGACTCGGCCGAGCCGATCGCCGCCGTGGCCGCGGCCTTGTCGCTGCCGCACGACGCGACGCCCATGGCCAGCACCAGCAACACCATCCATCCGCTCACGATGCGCTTCATGTCGCCTCCTTGGAGGATCCGGGTGGAACCATGATCTGCCGTGGCCGCGACCATAGGACACGCGCTGCGCGAGGGGAACCACCGGCCCCGGCCCAGAGGTGCCTGCCGCGTCTGCTATGGTCCCGCGGCATGCGGCCCCGGCCGCGCCACCGACTCCCTCGGCCTCCGGAACCCCACATGGACCCGATCGCACCGCACGCCGCCCCTGACTCGGACACCAAGCCCTGCCCGGCCTGTGGCGAGCCGATCCGCGCGGCCGCGCTCAAGTGCCGGTTCTGCGGCGAGGACCTCGAGGCGTTCGTCGCCAAGCGCGAGGCCGGCATCGAGCGCACGTTGTTCGAAGGGCACCCCGCGGCGCTCCACTCCGTCGGCCGGTGGGCGCTGGCGATCGTCACGCTCGGCATCGCGGCGATCGTCTATGCCGTCGCCAGTCGGGCCACGCGGCTCGAGATCACCACGCAGCGCGTGCGCATCGAGCGCGGACTGTTCTCGCGGAGCCGGCAGGACATCGAGCTCTACCGCATCGACGACATCGTGCTCGACCGGCCGTTCGGCATGCGCCTGCTCGGGCACGGCATCCTCACGCTGCGCTCCACCGACCGGACCTCCCCCGAGATCCGGTTGCTGGGCGTCCCCGGTCCGGCGCCGCTCGCCGAGCGCCTGCGCGAGTGTTCGATCCGCGAGCGCGAGCGGCGCGGCATCAAGGTGTGGGCGCAGGCCTGAGGCGTCGCCGGTACCGCACCCCCAGGTCGATCAGCACCATGAACGCGACCGCGCCCAGGATCTGCTTCGCCAACAGGTCGCTGACCGCGCTACGCATGACTGGGCCGCTCAGCGTGGCCCAGGCGAGCACGGCGAACGTGACCGCGGACAGCTCGAGCTCCACGCGCTGCATCACGCGCGGTCGCCGCCCACTCGAGACCGACGCCACGAACAGCGGCAACTGCAGCAGCAGCAGCACCAGCAGCCACGGCGCCTGCACTCGACGGAACGTGTCGGTGTAAGTCAGCGCCTCGTACGCCTCGGGCGCGGCGCGACCGCCCCAGAACACATCCAGGATCCACCGCGGCTCGATCAGGATGAAGATCCCGAGCGCAGCCCCGAAGAGCGCGAGCGACATGAGGCCGCGGTTCACCCGCGTGCCGGCCTGCGCGGGCGGCTTCCAGCCCGTCGCCTGCGGCGCGCGGCGGCGGCGGCTCCTGGCCGCGAGCCCGAACCACACGGTCAGCACGCCGGGCCACCACAGCGACGGGATGAGTTGGTCGCCCCACCAGCGGCCGAGGCGCTGCAGGAAGTCGAGCGGAGGGTCGGCCGGTGCGCTGAAGTGCACGAACAGGCCCGTCACCCAGATCACCACCAGACCGGTCGCGGACCACTTCAGGAACTGGTGCCCGTCGGCCGGATCGATGATCGTCAGCGTGGGCCGATAGCGCGCCGCCACGTCGACCGGATCGCCGAAGGCGCGCACCATGGCCAGCGCCAGGACCTCGTCGGCCGCACGGCCCGCGTCGCGCGCCCGGCCCTGGAGCTCCTCGTGCAGCAGCGCACGCAGCTCGCGCGCCACGTCGTCGCGCTGGTCGCGCGCCAGTCGCCCGCACACGTCGGCCACGTAGGCCTCGATCACGTCGTTCGCGTGCATGTCATCCCTCCTCGAGCAGCCGGCTCATCGCCGAGTGGATCCCCACCCATGACTCGGTCAGTCGCTTCAGAGCGCGCCGCCCTTCGGCGTTGAGCGCGTAGTACCGCCGCGGAGGCCCGTCCTCGATCCGCCATTCGCTCTTGAGCAGACCCTGCGATTCGAGTCGCCGCAGCAGCGGGTACAGCGTGCCCTCTTCGATGGGCAGCCCTCGTTCCGCGAGGGCCTGCCGCAGTTCGTAGCCGTAACGCGGCGAGCGCAGCTGCGACAGCGTGGCCAGCACCACCACCCCGCGCCGCAGTTCCAGCTCCACCTTGCCGCCTCTCTCGGTCTCACCCATGTCGCGCACGGTACTGTGCGCCATACAGTACGGCAAGGGGCTCCGCCGGGTTGCGATCCGTCGTGTGCCGCGCGTCGCCGGTACTTTCCCCTTGCTTACCGAGGGGAGTCGAGTGCATGCTCCCCTCGGTCACCGATATGAGCAAACCCACCGACCTCGTCCAAGGCACTCTCGATCTGCTCATCCTCAAGCTGCTGGCGATCCAGCCGCTGCACGGATGGGCGATCAGCCGCCGCCTGCGCGCCGTCTCCAACGAGGTCCTTCAGGTCAGCGAGGGCTCGCTCTACCCCGCCCTGCACAAGCTCGAGCAGGAGGGTTGGATCCGGGCCGAGTGGCGCACCACCGAGAACAACCGCCGAGCCAAGTTCTACGAACTGACGCGGGCGGGCCGGCGGCAACTGCAGGAGCAGGCCGCTTCGTGGGACCTGCTGTCGTCCGCGATCACAGCCGTGATCCGGCTCTCCGAGGGCTGACCGCCATGCGACTCGAACGCGCGTGGACCACGCTTCGACTGCGGCTGCGCACGCTGCTGCAGCGCGGCCGGATGCAGCGCGAGCTCGATGAGGAGATGCAGTTCCACCTCGACCACCTGATCGACGACGGGCTCGCCAGAGGACTCTCGCCCGACGAGGCGCGCGCAGCGGCGCTGCGCACCATGGGCGGACTGACGCAACGCAAGGAGGAGGTGCGCGACATGTGGGGACTCACGTGGCTCACCGACCTGGCCGACGACCTGCGCTTCGCCGCGCGCAGCCTGATGCGTGCCCGTGCGCTCACGTTGTTCGTGGTGATGGCGCTCGCGCTCGGCATCGGCATGACCGCTGCCTCGTTCAGCATGCTCGATGCACTGGTGTTCCGGCCCTACCCCGTGCCCGACCCGGGTCGCGTGGTCACGCTGGTGAGCACGTCGCGCGACAACGCCTTCGAGGGCTTCTCGCACCGCGAGTTCCGGGACCTCGAGCAGTCCGCGACGAGCTACGACGGCCTCGTGGCCAGCGGCACGGTGTTCGGCGTGGGGTACAGCCCCGACGCGCGCACGTCGCCGCGGGTCAAGGCCGGCATGCTCGTCTCGGGCGACTACTTCCGGGTGCTCGGCGTGGAGCCGAGCCTGGGCCGCAGCTTCCGTGCGGATGAGGACCGCGTGCCGGATCGCGACGCCGTGGTGGTGCTGGCGCACGCGTTCTGGAGACAGGAACTGTCCGGCGATCCACAGGTGGTGGGCCGCCGCCTGCGCATCAACGGCCGTGAGTTCACGGTGATCGGCGTGGCGCCCGAGTCGTTCCCCGGCATGTTCATCTTCTCGCGCAACGACTTCTTCCTGCCGCTGGCCATGGGCCGGCTGTTCGAGGGCGCCGCGGAGCGCGACCTGCTCGAGGACCGCGACGCGCGCGCCCTCACGGTGCGCGGCCGACTGCGCCGCGACGTCTCGCTGGCCGAGGCGCGGCATGAGCTGGCCGGCATCGCCGCGGCGTTCGCGCGCAGTCACCCCGACCTCTACCGAGGCCGCGGCGCCTCGGTGCGCACCCAGCTCCAGATGCGCACGCAGGCGAACGACGTGAACTGGAAGTTCGGGCTGATCTTCACGCTGCTCAGCCTGTGCACACTGCTCGTGGCCTGTACCAACGTGGCGGGGCTGCTCTTGTCGCGCGCCCGCGCCCGCACGCGCGAGATCGCCGTGCGGCTCGCGCTCGGCGCCGGTCGCACGCGGCTCGTGCGTTTCCTGCTGGCCGAGAGCCTGCTGCTCTCCGGTGTGGGCGGCGCCGCCGGGGTCGGCCTGGGCTACGTGGCGATCCAGGCGCTGAGGCGCTTCTCGATCCCGGCCGACCTGCCGATGTCGGTGCCATTCCAGATGGACGTCCGCGTGCTGCTCGCCTGCGTCGTGCTGGCCGTGGCGAGTGCGGTGCTCTGCGGCCTGGCGCCCGCGCTGCAGAGCACCCGCGCCGACGTCGCAGTGGGCCTGCGCACCGCGGACATCGACCCGCCCGGCCGGCGCAGCATGTGGGGCCGCAACGCCCTGGTCGTCTCGCAGGTGGCGCTCTCGCTCGCACTCCTGACGGCCACGTTCCTCATGGCCCGCAGCTTCCAGCACAGCGTGCGGGATGCCGCGGGTCTCGACCGCGGCGATCTGCTCATGGCCCGGCTCGATCCGCGACTGCTGCAGTACGACCCGGCGCGCACGCAGCGGTTCTACACCCAGCTCACCGAGCGCATGCGCCAGATGCCGGGTGTGGTCACCACGGCACTCACCCAGAACCCGCCGCTCGGGCTCGATGCGTTCGAGCGGTTGGCGTTCGTGCCCGAGGGATACGACATGCCCCGGGACCGTGAGACGCTCAGCTCACAGGTGGACGCCGTCGACGACGGCTACTTCGCCGCGCTCGACATCGCGATCCGCAGCGGCCGCGGCTTCACGGCGCACGACGACTCCACGGCGCCGCGCGTGGCGATCGTCAACGAGCACATGGCACGCCACTACTGGCCCGACGGCGACGCGGTGGGCCGCACCCTGCGGATCGGCGGCCACGACGGCACGCCGGTCGAGATCGTGGGCGTGGCGCAGACGGTGAGCATGTCGAGCAACCTCGAGCGGCCCGATGACTTCGTCTACCTGCCGCTCGCACAGCGGCCCGCGGCACGCATGGTGATGCTGGTCCGGACCACGGGCGATCCGCTGGCCATGGTCGGCGCGGTGCGCGAGGCCGTGCGGGCGATCGAACCCGACCTGCCGATCCTGGAGTTGCGCACCTACGACGACCTCGTGCGATACAGCATGGTCGAAGGCCCCGCCGTCGCCGTGCGCATGGTCGGCACCATGGGACTGGTGGGCGTGTTCCTCGCGGTCGCGGGTCTCTACGGGCTCG
This sequence comes from uncultured bacterium, assembly GCA_902826705.1. Classification (GTDB taxonomy): domain Bacteria; phylum Eisenbacteria; class RBG-16-71-46; order RBG-16-71-46; family RBG-16-71-46; genus CADEFY01. The sequence continues at coordinate 681 of CADEFY010000111.1, read as the reverse complement.
TGTCCTACCACGTGGCGCGCCGCACACGCGAGATCGGCATCCGCATGGCGATCGGCGCCAGCCACGCCGACGTGATGCGGCTGGTGCTGGGGCGCGGACTCACGCTGGTGGCGATCGGCACCGGGCTCGGCCTGCTGCTCGGGCTCGCGCTCGAGCGCATGATCGACTCCATGTTGTTCGCCACTGCGGGCATCGACTTCGTGTCCTACGCCATCGTCGTGCCGCTCATGCTCGCCGCCACGTTGCTGGCCACGTGGCTCCCGGCGCGGCGCGCCCTGCGCATCGAGCCCACGGTGGCGCTGCGCTGCGAGTGAGCGCGCGAGCCGCTCACACGGCGGTGAGGACGGCGCGGATGGCGGCGTAGGCGGGCGGGAACAGGCTGGGCTGCGCGGGATCGGCGAACAGCGCGGCGAAGTCGGCGGCGGTGAACGCACGCGCCAGTCGTGACGCGTAGTTGGCTCGCAGCACGCGCACGTAGTGCTCCACGTCGTAGTCGCGCGCATCGGGGCCGCCGCCCGAGGCCTCGCTGCGCTCGGGGGCCAGCCGCGCGGCGCCGTCGCGGCTGCGGAACACACGCACGCGCTCGCCGCGCCGCCACTGCCTGCGGCCGCCCGTCAGCATCGCCTCGTACGCGTGCTCGCGCCGTCCGCTGCGCGAGGCCAGGTACTGCGCTGGGGACTT
>CADEFY010000110.1 GCA_902826705.1 uncultured bacterium | reverse complement strand
CCCGAGGTACAGGTAGGTGCTGTCCCACGTGGCATAGAGCGCCTGGATCTCGTTGGTGATGTCGTCGGGTCCGGCGTTCCACTGCGAGTCGAACGAGTCCGCGGCGGCCACGGCGCATACCGGCCACTCGCTGGGGTCGAAGCGGCCGTCGAGCGTGATCCGCGTGGGCGGTCCATAGGACACGGGCACGTCCCCCGCCTGCGTCAGCGCCGCGCACAGGTTGCCCGCCCCATCGCGCACGGCGCCGGCCGTCATCTGCAGCTCCAGCGCGTTGCGGTCCGGCAGCGCCTGGATCGCCGCGTGCACGGCGTTGGAGACGAGCAGCGTCACGGTGGCGGCGTTGCCGCTCGTGAGCACGCTGCTTCCGCCATCGAGCGCCACGTCCGACGTGCCGTCGGCGTTGGCATCGAGCGAGAGCCCAGTGACGACGATCGTGCTGGTCTCAACGGGCTCATCGAACGTGAGCGTGAGCTGCCGGGTGGTGGGGAAGTACGTGCCGCGCACCGCCTCGGGCGGCAACTGATCGCCGAGCCCTGCGCGCAGCGCCTCGAGCTCCGCGATCTGCCCGAAGCCATCGGGGGGCGATGTCGCGCCGGCGAAGAGATAGAACTGGAACTTCTGCGTGCCACGCACCTCGTCCACTTTCATGAGCGTGGACGTGAAGCTGGACTGGTGTGTGGCGCCGCCAGCACCCAGGACGTACGCGGCCGTGGCGCCCGTGTTCGGATTGCGCTGGCCCATGTACGTCTGCGGCCCGCCACCCCACACGCGGTCCATCTCGCCGTTGTAGAGCAGGTCGACCACGTCGGGAGAGAAGCCGGACTGGATGTACTGCGTCTGCGCTCCGGCGCGGTAGACGACATCGAGGTAGGGCTGTCCGCTCGTGAGCCGCACGGTCTTTCGCGTGCCGCCGTGCGTCATCGTGGCCTGGACGGTGCTGCCCGAGGCCACGTCGACCTGCAGCGAGTAGAAGTCGCTCTGCGTGTTGGGACCCACGTCGGAGAGCGCCGCCACGTGGTTGACGTCGTTGTAGTCGCCCTCGGTGCCCGCCCAGTAGGCATTGTCGATGCCGACCACCGAGTAGTCGTAGCCCGGGCCCTTGGCGAAGAGCTGCGTGCAGCGGCCGCCGATCGATTCGAACACCGCGAACACCCGGTCGTTGTGGATCACCAGTTCCTGCACGCCATCGTCGTCGATGTCGGAGAGGAACGCGCCGGTCGTGCTCGCGTACAGTCCGCCCGCCCAGCGCGCGGCCTCGGCGTAGACGTTCGCGTTCTTGATGTGCGCCGCGTACTGCCGCTGCCAGCCGGAGATCGGCCCGCCCAGATGATCGTGCCAGGCGGTCTCGTGCAGGTTGGACATCAGCACGTACCAGCCGGTCTCGCGGATCTTGTTGTCCGGCGCCGCCTGGAGCGCCGCATGCGCGTCGTTCCAGAGCTGGCCGTGGTTCTTGCAGTTGCCCCCGCCTCCGCAGCCCCCGTTGCCGTTGCCGCCGGTGGAGTAGGGCACGTACCCCGCCCAGTCGCCGTACCACGCATTGTTGTTGCCGCCATAGCCCTGCGTGCCGCCGATGGTGCCGTAGGTGCCGTAGGTGGGCGTGAACGTGTCGCCGTTGAAATCGGGGTTGGCCAGCGCGGGATCGAGCTTCCAGGTGTGCAGCCACGCGCTCTCGGTCTGGCACTTCTCGATCATCCACTGGTAGGTGTCGAGTCCGAACGGGAACACGCTCTCCCAGCCGGCGACCTCGGCGGCCATCTCCCAGTCGTCGGCGTAGACCGTGATGCGGTACTGGCCGACGCCGCTGTTGGCGAGATCGGTGAGCAGTCCGAGTGCTCCCGCACCGTCGCCGCTCAGCACCTTGCCCGTGAAGTCCCCGTCACGCGGGATGATGCGCAGGCCGTTGCCCTGCAGCGTGTGGATCTGGTGCTTGCTGTGGCCCGCGCAGTGCGGCCAGTCGTCGAGCACCACGGCCTGGATGCCACCGGCCTGCCAGTGCGCGCCCGACCAGTCGATCACGCCGGCGTTCGGGTAGCTGCCCGGGTCGAGGAACACGCGCTCGGGCACCCACGCCACGCCGGGATCGTAGCCGTACCGGAACGCCACCATGTCGTGGTCGCGATCGATGGCCCAGTCGTTCATGGCGCCCTGCAGGAACGGCATGATCGGCTGGCCGTAGGCCGAGCTCACCATGCCCGCCCAGCCGGCCGTGACGCCGCTGCGCAGCCAGCCGTTGAAGTCGAGCGGATCGCCATTGCGGAAGTTCCACTCGGCGCTCGACTGCAGCAGTGCGCTCAGGTGGAAGTTGCCGGGGATGTTGCGCTGCTCGTGCACGCGCAGCACCTCGTCGAACCCGCTCGAGCCCTCAGCGCCCGAGCGGCCCTTGAACACATCGCTGTACGCGAGGCCCTGGTTGCCGTGATGCAGGAACGCCACATGGGTCGAGCCGGTGGGCATCGCCCGGGTGCGATCGACCAGCGCGCGGTCGAGCTCGCGCCCCTTGGCATCGTGCACGATCACGAGCAGACGCGTGGGCGCTGCATCGGCCGCGGGCAGCACGGCCGCGAGCCAGCCCTGCTCGAGACGGATCGCGGTGCGGTCGGCGGCCATCGGCCGCGCGGTCGCAGAGACGCGCGGCTCGATCGCACGGGCGCCCTTGGCACCCCACTCCAGCGCGCGGCTCCAGGCGAACGGCGCCACGCCGGTGAGCGGCGCGGGCAGTTCGAGGCGCACCGCGTCCGTCTCCTCGAGCAGCACCGTGACCCGCAGGTCCTGTTCGGCGAACCACGCGCGGCCGTCTCGGATGCCCACCGGCGCGACGAGGCTGACGCGCAGCGCCAGCCCGGACGCGCTCGCGTCGCAGTAGACCGCGAGCAGGTCGCCGGCGCTCGCGGCCGGTGAGGCGCCGCGCGCGACCTCGTCCACCGCGACCACGGAGGTGGCGGGCCACGCGGCGTCCTTCGCGAGCCAGCGCGAGGCGTCGGGGGCCGCGTGCAGGCGCGTGGCGAGGCAGAGCAGGCAGAGCGCGGGGAGGAGCGATGCGGCGCGACGGGGCATGGGAGTGGACCCTCGGGGATGTCGAGCGCGGGCGGCCCCGGGCCGCTCGGGGGGGAGTGCGCCCCCTCGCGAGGGGACGTGTCGGCAGGAGAGTCTAGTGACCTCGGGCGTGCCGATTCAACGCGCGATCGCGCGCTCGAACGTGAAGCTCGACCAATGGCTCTGCCAGTCCGCCTCCGCCCGGTCCGGGCAGGGCTCCATGAACACGGTCGACGCCAGATAGCGGCCCGGCCCCAGGTCCGGCAGGCGGACACGGCCATCGAGGTCGGTGCGGCTCTGGAAGGCGACGCCGAGCGAGTCGCCGGCCGCGGTCCGCGGCGGCCGGCGCCAGAGGCGCACCAGTGCCGCCTGGAGCGGGCGGCCGTGGAACCGCAGCTCGAACGCCGCCGGCCCGGGCAGCGTGGGATCATGCAGCGGCACCAGCTCCAGCGTCAGTCCCGCCGCCTCGCGTACCCGGGCGCTGCTGTCGCCCGCGCACCACGCGCGCGCGCAACGGGCGTAGCGCTCGCGACCGGGGCGGTCCTGCTGACCGCGGCGCTGCCGGATGCGCGCCACGGGTTCGAGTCCCTCCTCGCGCAGGTACGCCTCGAACTCGGCCGCCGGCAGCACGATGCGCGCGAAGTCGCTCTCGTAGGCGAAGGCCAGTCCGCCGCCATCGGCGGCCACGATGCGCGCGAAGGTCGCCGCGCTGTCGACCGCGACGGGCAGCAGGTCGCGCCGCGCGGCGTCGCGCACGGACAGATGTCGCGCGCGCGTGGCCACGAAGCGCTTGGGTTCCCCCACGGCACCGGTGCCGACCCACGCACGCAGTTCGACCGTGTCGCCCGCGCTCGCGTGCCACGGCGTGGCGGTGAGCCACCACTCGTGCGCGTGCGTCGCACTCGGCGCGAGCCAGGCGCTCGCGAGCAGCGCGAGCAGGCGCACTCGACGACCCCTCATGCGTCCCGCACCGCGAGGAGGCGCGCGAGGATCGGGCCCTCCTCGGGGTGCGGCTCCTCATGCACGAGCGTGCGGAGGCCGGGGAACGCCGTGGCGATCTCGCCGGGCTGGAACAGGAACCGCGGGTGCCGCGGGCGCCCGAAACGCTCCTGGCCGCGCGCATAGGTCTCGTAGACGAGCATGCCGCCAGGCGCGACGGCAGCGGCGATCCACGGCAGGATCGCGCGGTGCAGGAACCGGAACACCATCACCACCGCGTGCGTGCCGGGATCGGGCAGCGGCGGCCGCTCCAGATCGACGATGCGCGGCTGCAGCCGCACGCCCTCGCGCGCCGCCAGCGCCTCGGCACGCGCGAGCGCCTCGGGCGCGTGGTCCCATGCATGCACCGCGTGGCCACGACAGGCCATCCACACGGACTCGCGCCCCGACCCGGCGGCCAGGTCGAGCACCGAGCCCGACCTCGGCAGCAGGGGGGCGATGCGCTCGAGGAACGGCGAGGGGCGCCAGAGGCGCCGCGCCTCGCCACGCTCGGCGAGTCCGCCGGGCCAGGCGGCGAGCGGGCTCTGGAGCCAGTGCACCCGCGCGTAGCCGAGGTCGTGCAGCCGCCCGGCCGCGTGCGCCGCCGAGTCGGGCACGTCGTGCACCACCAGCACGCCGGCATCGCGCGGGGGCAGTTCGGCCCGGCGTGGCTCGAACTCCGCCGCTTCGAGCCTCCCCGCGCCCGGCAGGTGTCCCGCCGCGAACGCCTCGGCGCTGCGGCAGTCGAGCAGGCACGCCCCCGCGGCGAGCAGCGCCTGCGCGGCGGCCGGACCGACGGCGGCGGGAGGCGGCGTGTCGAGGCGTTCGGAGCCGGTTCGCATCGCCCGAGCGTAGGCGGCCCGCAGGGCGCTTGTCGACGTCCGGCCCGGTCATTGACCCCGCGGCGGGGCCACGGGGATACTCGACGCGCTCGGCCGGACCGGGTCCCGCCTCGTTCGTCAAGGAGAGCTCGCGCCCCTCGCATGCGCCTGACCCGAACCGCCGCCCGTGTGATCCTCTGGTCCCTGACGCTGGTGTTCACCGTCTGCGCCGCGCCGCGTGGCCATGCCGCTCCCGCGCGGACCGTGAGCCCCGAGCGCACGCGCGAGGCCGACGCGCACTTCGAGCACGCCCTGTCGCTGCTCGAGCGCCGATCGATCGAAGCGCGCCGCACGGCGATCGCCGAACTCGAGCGCGCCACGACACTCGATCCCGCGCACGCCGACGCGCAGCTGCTGCTGGCCCGCACGTACCTGGTCGCGGGCTTCCGTCGGCAGGCGATGCGGCGTTTCGAGCGCGTGGTGGCGCTGTCGCCCGACGAGCCCGAGGCACGCTTCGGCTTGGCGCAGGTGTGGCGGCGCGACTGGCTCAAGTACCTCGAGCCGCGCTCGCTCGAGCGTGCGATCGACCACGCGGCCGCCACCACCCGCCTCGATCCCCTCGCAGTCGACGCCTGGCTCATGCTGAGCGCGCTGCGAGTGGAGCACGGCGACCTCCGACTCGCGCTCGCGGCCGCCGAGCAGGCGGTCGCCGCCGACCCGCAGCGCGCCGAGGCGCTGGTCGCCGTGGGTTCGGCGCACTGGCGCCTGGGCCAGGTCGAGGAGGCCGACCGCGCCTTCCGGTCGGGGATCCCGCGGCTCCGCAGCCGAGTGCGTGAGCGCTTCGAGGATATCGCCCCGCTCGCCACCGAGCTCGACACCATGACCTACAACCGGCTCGACGCCGAGGGCCGCACCGAGTTCGCGCGCCGGTTCTGGGTGGAGCACGACCCGGACCTGGCCACCGACGCGAACGAGGCGCAGCTCGAGTACTGGGCGCGCGTGGCACAGGCGTACTTCCTGTTCTTCGATCCCAAGCGTCGCGAGTGGGACCAGCGCGGCGAGGTCTACGTGCGATTCGGCCCGCCCCGCAAGGCGGAGTACAACCCGATCGGCCAGAGCCTGATGTTCGGGCTGGGCTCCCTCTCGCGCACCATGTACCCGGCCAACGTGCTCGTGTGGAGCTATCCCGACCTGGGCTTCTCGGTGAACATGCAGGACCGGGTGCTGTCGGAGTACTACCAGTTGCCGATCTCACTGGACCGCGACATGGACCCGCGGCCGGATCCCGACTCGCTGCGCCGGCACGACCTGCTCGAGATGCGCGGCGGCCGCGCGGTGTTCGCGCCCCGCCCGCCCGGAGCGCGCGCGCTGCCGGTGCGCGGCCAACTCGCGGTGTTCGGCGGCGCCGGCCCGGCGCGGCTGTTCGCAGGCCTCGAGACTCCCGCGGGCCCGGGCGATTCGCTGTGGGCGGAGTGGGTGGTGCTCGACACCGCGATGCGCGTGGTGCATCGCGACGGCCACGCGCTGTCGCCCTCGGCGTGCGATCCCACAGCGCTTCGCGTGGCGGACTTCCTCACCGCGCTGCCTCCCGGCGACTACCAGGTGGGTCTCTCGGTGCGAGCCGGCACCGCGCGCGGCAGCACGCGCCTCGCCGCGTCGGTGCCTGCTCCCGACTCCGGTCTGCGCGTGAGCGATCTCGTGGTCACCTGCGGGGCGCCCGAGAGCGCGCCCGTGGCCGTGCGGCTCGCGCCCAACCCCGCGGCCCGCGTGAGCGCCGAGGAGCCGCTCACCGCCTACTTCGAGGTGTCCGGACTCGCACCCGGTGGGGATGGCCTGTCGCGCTTCTCCTATGAGTACCTCGTGCGCTCGACCGAACGCGACCCGCGAGTGTGGCTGCAGCGGCTGCTCCAGCCGCGGCCCGCCGCGCCCTCGTTGTTCGCACGACGCGAGGACGAGCAGCAGGGCGAGCTGCGGCGGCAGTTCCTGCGCGTTCCCGTCCGCTCGCTGCCCGCCGGGCGCTACCGGCTCGAGGTGCGGGTGCGCGACCTGACCACGGGCGCCGAAGTGCGCCGCAGCGCTGATTTCGAGCGCGCCGGGGGCTAGGTCCTGTCTGAGAACTGCTCGCGCGCAAGCGCTCGCAGTGCCCAGGCCGAACCTGGCGGGGCTCCCCGATCGGGGGTTCAGCCCCGGAGAGGCGTGGCCGATACCGCGCTCGGAGCTGCATCGTGCCGTCCCCCACATCCTCACGACGCCCATGAACGAGACCAAGCCCCGCATCCTGATCGTCGACGACGAACCCGATCTGCTCTCCGTGCTCCACTTCGGCCTCGAGGTGGAGGGCTTCGAGGTGCTGGAGGCCTCGGATGGCGAGCAGGGGCTCGCGATGGCCCGCGAGCACGCCCCCGACCTGATCGTGCTCGACCTGATGCTGCCGCGCATGGACGGCTACAAGGTCTGTCGCGCGCTCAAGTTCGACGACCGCTATCGGCGGATCCCGATCTTCATCCTGAGCGCGCGGTCGGGGGACACGGACCGCCAGCTCGCCATGGACGTGGGCGCGGACACCTACATCACCAAGCCCTACGACATGCGCGACCTGGTCACGCGCATCCGCACGCGGCTCGATCGCGGGATCCAGGCCGCGGCCTGATCCGGGGGCTGGCCCTCACGAGGTCGGCCGCTGCCACGCCGCGCGATGCGGCGCCAGCACCTCGAGCATGCGCGCATGCAACACCGGGTTGGCCGCGGTGATCTGACGACCGTCCAATCGCAGCGGACCGCCGGCGTGATCGGTGACGACGCCGCCTGCCTCGCGCACGATCAGCACGCCCGCCGCCAGATCCCAGGGCGAGAGTGCACTCTCCCAGAAACCGTCGAACCGGCCCGCGGCGAGATAGCACAGGTTGAGCGCGGCCGAGCCGTCACGCCGCACGCCCTGCGCACGCATGAGGAAGTCCTGGAAGAGCGGCACGTGGCGCTCGGGATGTTCGCGTACGTCGTAGGGGAACCCGGTCACGAGCAGCGCGTCCTCGAGTCCGGACACTTCGGAGACGCGGATCGCCTGGTCGTTCCGCGTCGCGCCGAAGCCCGCGGCCGCGGCGAACAGTTCGTCGCGCGAAGGGTCGTACACGGCGGCTGCAGCGAGCGCGCCGTCCACTTCGACGCCGATCGACACACAGAAGAACGGGTAGTCGTGAGCGAAGTTGGTCGTGCCATCGAGCGGGTCGATCAGCCAACGCGCGCGCGCGCCCTCATGGGCGCCGGACTCCTCCGCGAGCACCGCGTGGTCCGGGAACTGCTCGCGGATGCGGGCGAGCAGCAGCGCCTCGCTGCGGCGGTCGTACTCGGTCACGAGGTCGATGCGACCTTTGCGCTCGGCCGCGTGGCTGCGGCCATGGCCCTCGCGCAGGATCGCGCCGGCGTCTCGCGCCATGACGCAAGCCGCCTCTCGCAGGCGTCGCGGGTCGAGCGAGTCGTCGCGCATGTGGGCCTCCTCCTCTGGATCAGTTCGGTGCGCGCTGCGGGCAGAAGCGTGCGAACGCGCAGCGCGCGCACGTGCGGGAGTCGGGCGTGGCGCGGAAGTCCGCGGCCCGGATGCCGGCTGCAGCGGTCGCGATGCGCTCGCGCGCGCGATCGAGATGCTTGTCGTCCACCGCGACGGAACCCGTCACGCCGGAACCCACGAAGTGCAGCTCGACGCGGGCGGGCCGCACGTCACGCGCCTCGACATAGGCGAGGGCGTAGAGCCCGAGCTGGCCGTCGCGCGCGCTGTCCCTGGCGCGGGCCTCGGCCTTGTCGGCGTCCACGACCTCCGAGCTCTTGTAGTCCACGAGCACGATGCCCTCGGCACGCTCGTCGATCCGGTCCCAGCGCCCGATCACATGGTCGTGCCCGATGCGGAACTCGAACTCGGTCTCGACCGCCAACGGCACACGGTCGGACGCCAGGTCGGTCTCGACGAACCGGCGCAGCGCCGCGTGACCCTCGGCACGCCGGCGCTGCTCGTGCTCGGCACTCAGGAATCCCTCGCCGGACCACGCGCTGTCGAACGCGCCCAGCACGTCGTCGGCCGAGATCGGCCGACCGCGCATGCGGTGATCGTGGAACACGTGGATCGCGTGGTGCATGGCGCTGCCGTACATGATCTGCGGTTCGGCGGGCAGCGGAACGCGAGCGCGGTGTGCATAGTGGTAGCGGAGCGGACACGCGAGGTAGTCATCGATGCGCGCGTGGGAGAGATCGAGCCGCTCGTCGTGCGCGATCGGCCGCGTGGGCACGGCCGCCGGCTCTGCCACCGGAGCGTGGCGCGCGATCGACTCCAGCGCCGAGGCGCCCTGTGCGCCCTTGACCGGGGCGGGCAGACCGAGGGCCTCGCGGACGAATCGGCTCATGCGCGTGGCCTTCTTGCCGCCGTAGTCGACCGCGTGA
>CADEFY010000109.1:6714-9361 GCA_902826705.1 uncultured bacterium | reverse complement strand
GAGCAGCGCCACGGCCGTGCCGCGTGGCAGCACGGACTCCGCAGGCGGGTCGGTGCCGACGATCAGCCCCTCTGCGACCTCATCGGATGGCGCACGCGTGAGCGGACCCACCTCGAGTCCGGCGCGCTCGAGGAGCAACTGCGCGCCGCGCCGCGATTCGCCATGCAGCTCGGGCACCGAGCTGAACTCCTCGCCCAGACTCACGGCCACCATCACGCGCCGCTGGCCGCGCACGGGCGTGCCGGGAGCGGGTTCCTGCGCCACGATGAAGCCGCGTGGCACGCCCGGATCGAACCGCTCCCCGGAGCGCGACAGCACGAGTCCGCTCGGCTCCAGCGCACGCTCGGCCTGATCGAACGTGAGATTGCGCAGGTCGGGCACCTCGATCGTGCCCTTGGAGTGGATCAGGCGCGGCATCACGAGGCCGTTGAACACACCGAGCCCCACCGCGAATGCCGCGAACGCCGCCCCGAGCGTGAGCAAGGTGCCGCGGAGGCGGTGTCGCGCGGGCGGCGGTTCGGACGCCTCGGGCGGCACCGGAGCCTGCGGCTCCGGTGCGCCCTCGGCCTCCTGAGGCGGCTCGCTCACGCGCGGCGGAACCGCGCCGCGAACGCCCCGTCGCAGCCGTGCACGTGCGGCAGCACGCGCATCCAGCCCTCGGGCGTCACGAGATCGGCCGCCACCAGGCCCGCCACGCTCTCGACCCGGAAGTCCGGATGCGAAGCGAGGAACTGCTCGACCACGGCATCGGTCTCCTCGGGCTCGAACGAGCACACGCTGTACACGAGTACACCGCCCGGGACCACGCGCGCGGCAGCCGCCGACAGGAGCTGCAGCTGCAGCGCGGGCAACTCGCCGAACATCTCGGGCGTCTTGCGCCACCGCGCGTCGGCTCGACGGCCGAGCACGCCGAATCCAGAGCACGGCGCATCCACGAGCACGCGGTCGAACGGCATCGGGAACTCGTGATCGCGGCCGTCCCCGTGCACCACGTGGATGCTGTCGAGGCCCAGGCGCGCGATGGTCGCCTCGAGCGCACCGACCCGGTGCGCGTCGCGCTCCATGGCCCACACCTCGCCCTCGTCGCGCATCAGCTCGGCGAGATGCGTGCACTTCCCTCCCGGGGCAGCGCACAGGTCGAGCACTCGATCCGTGGGCTCTGGCGCGACGATGCGGGCCACCAGCGCCTCGCTCTCGTCCTGCGCCGTACAGCGTCCCGCCTGGAACGCCGCGAGCCGGCCCGCGGCGATCTGCCCCTCGATCCAGAGCACGTCGGGGGAGCGTTCGGCGACGCGCGCCGGGACCTCCTCACGAGCCAGCTCGGCGAGCAGTTCGTCACGCGTGCCGCGCAGCGCGTTGACGCGGAGCCCGGTGGGGATCGCGCGGTTGTCCGCCATCAACAGCGCACGCGTGGCCTCGGCGCCGAAGCGCGCGAGCCAGCGCTCGACGATCCAGCTCGGATGCGAGCCCCAGATCGCCAGCGACTCGGCGTCATCCCCTGCCGGCCACTCGATGCGGTCACGGTCCTCGGCGATGCGCCGCAGCACGCTGTTCACCATGCCGGCGGCCGCCGGATGCGTGTACTTGTGTGCGAGCTTCACCGACTCATCGACCGCCGCATGCGTGGGCACGCGGTCGAGGAACAGCAGTTGGTAGGCACCCATGCGGAGCACGTTGCGCACCCACGGCATGGTGCTCTCGAGCCCCATGTGCAGGCGCTTGTCGAGCGCCCAGTCGAGCCGGCCGCGCCAGCGCAACGAGCCCTTGACGAGCTCGTGCAGCAGCGCCAGGTCCCGCGGGTCGCCGCCCTGGGCATGCGCACCGTCGAGCAGGCGGTCGGTGAACACACTGCGTGTGTCCGCGGCGTGCAGGATGCGCAGCGCAGCCTCGCGCGGATCCGACGGCAGCGGCGCCGAGGCATCGGCGTGGCGCGTGTTGGGTTCGAGCGTCGACGTGCGGCCCTGGGGCCCGTCCCCGCGCTCGCGCCGGTTGGCGGCCCACGGCGGCGTGGACACGGTGCCGTCGCGGCGATAGCGGTTGTACTGCTGCGGTCGCGTGCCGGCCTGGAAGCTGGCCGGGCCGCGCACTTCGGCCTCGCGCGGACGGCGCGAGCCATCGCCGCGCGGGCCGCGATCGCTCGGACGGCGCGGCGAGTCGTATGTCGGGCGCGAGCGGTTGACCGCGGTGCGCTGCCCCTGCTCGCCGTCGAACCGCGACGTCGAGGCAGGGCGCGGTCCGCGATCGGGGCGCGGCGTGAACCCGCCCTCGCGACGCGGACGCGGCGTGAAGCCGCCCTCGCGCTGACGCGGCGCGAAGCCGCCCTCGCGCTGGCGCGGTGCGAAGCCGCCCTCGCGACGTGGCGCGAAGCCGCCCTCACGACGCGGCGCGAAGCCGCCCTCGCGCTGGCGCGGTGCGAACCCGCCCTCGCGGCGCGGTGCGAAACCGCCCTCGCGCTGGCGCGGCGCGAAGCCGCCCTCGCGCTGGCGCGGTGCGAAGCCGCCCTCGCGCTGGCGCGGTGCGAAGCCGCCCTCGCGGCGCGGCGCGAAGCCGCCCTCGCGCTGGCGCGGTGCGAAGCCGCCCTCGCGGCGCGGTGCGAAGCCGCCCTCGCGGCGCGGCGCGAAGCCGCCCTCGCGGCGCGGCGCGAAGC
>CADEFY010000109.1:0-6614 GCA_902826705.1 uncultured bacterium | reverse complement strand
GGCGCGGCGCGAAGCCGCCCTCGCGGCGCGGCGCGAAGCCGCCCTCGCGGCGCGGTGCGAAGCCGCCCTCACGGCGCGGTGCGAAGCCGCCCTCGCGGCGCGGTGCGAAGCCGCCCGAGCCGGAGCGCGGACGGAAACCGCCCTCGCGGCGCGGCGGACCCTCGGCGCGCGGACGCGCCGGACGCGGACTGCCGGATCGATCGAAGCTCATGATGGGTTCTCCTCCCAGCGGGTGAAGCGTTCACCGGGTTGGAGACGCGACCCTCGCGCCCACTCCACCGCGCCGAGTTCGGCGCGGCCTTCCGGCTTCAGTCTCTGCAACTCGAGTGCGCCATCGCCACAGGCGACCTGCACTCCATGAGGCGTCACGGCGAGCACGACACCGGGTTCGCCACGTCCCTGGATCGGTGCGGCACGCGTGATCAGCACGCGTCCACCGCGATGGGCGGTGGTGGCGCCTGGCCAGGGAGTCACGGCGCGCGTGCGGTTCCACACCGCGCGCGCCGGCATCGCCCAGTCGAGCACGCCGTCCGACTTCTTCAACTTGCGCGCGTAGCTGCCTGCGGCGCGGTCCTGAGGCGTGCGCGTGGCACGACCCGCGGCCACGTCGAGCAGCGTCTGCGCCAGCAGCGGTCCGCCGATCGCGGCGAGCCGCGCCGCGAGTGAGGCCGCGTCGTCCTCGGCGCGGATCGGTTCGCGCTTCGACGCCAGAACGTCGCCCGTATCGATGCCGGCATCCATGAGCAGCGTGGACACGCCGGTCTCGTCGAGGCCGTCCCACAGCGCGCGCTGCACCGGTGAGGCGCCGCGATAGTCCGGCAGCAGCGAGCCGTGCAGGTTGACCGCACCGAGCCGCGGCAGCGCCAGCACCTCGGGAGTGAGGATCGCACCGAACGCGACCACGGCGAACAGGTCGGCGCGCTCGGCGGCGAGTCGCTCGCGCACCTCGGACGACTTCATGTCCGCGGGCTTCAGCACGGGCAGCCCCAGCGCACGCGCGCGCGCGGCCACCTCGGACTCGGCCATCTGGCGGCCGCGCCCTCGCGGACGGTCCGGCTGCGTGACGACCATCGTCACCTCGCAGCGCTCCGCCACGGCCTCGAGTGCCGGCACCGCGAACGCGGGCGTGCCCATGAACACGACGCGCGGCCTCATCCGCTCCGCCCCTCGCCCGTGCCCGGGTGATAGCCCTCGGGCACCTCGCCGCGCGCGAGCGCGTCGAGCTGGCGGCGCAGGAACTGCTGCTTGAGCGGCGAGACCCGGTCGGTGAACAGCACGCCCTCGAGATGATCGGCCTCGTGCTGGATGGCGCGGGCGAGGAACCCCTCCACGTGCCGCTCGAACGGCTGGCCGTGCGCATCGAGTGCGCGCAGCCGCAGCGCAGTGGCGCGGGTGATGTCCTCGTAGAGCCCGGGCATGGACAGGCAGCCCTCCTCGCCCGACTCCCTGCCCGTGCGCGCGTCGAGCGTCGGATTGACCGCCACGATGCGTTCACTGCCACCGCCCTCGATCGGCACCTCCACCACGAACACGCGCTGCGCCACGCCCACCTGGTTGGCCGCCAGGCCGACGCCGTTGTAGGCCTTCATCGTGTCGAAGAGGTCGGCGACGAGCGCGCGCAGCGAGTCGTCGAAGGACGTGACGTCCTTCGCCTTCTGGCGCAGCACGGGATCGCCGTAGATGCGAACGGGGCGAACGGCCATCACTTGCCCTTGCCGTCCGTGACGACGCTGGCGATCGCACTGCGCAGGAACTCGATCTTGACCTCGTCGTTCACCTTGAGCACGACCTTGGAGTCGTCGACCGACCACACCGTGGCCAGGATGCCGCTCGTGGTGATGACCTTGTCGCCCTTCTGCATCTTGGCGATCGCCTGCTCGAGCTTCTTGCGCTCGGCGCTCTGCGGGCGGATCACCATGAAGTAGAGGATCGCGAACATCAGGCCCATCATCACGGGGAACGCGAGCGGTCCGCTGAAGAAGCCGCCGGGAGCGGCGGCGCCGGCCTGAGCGTGTGCGTCGGTCACGAGGTTGAACATGGAGCGACCCTCCTTGGGATGAACGCCGTCAGGCGCTCGCCGTGGCGAGCGTCTCGCGGCTGTCGAAACGGTCGAGGAACTCGGTGCGGAACTCGGCATAGCGCCCGGCCACGATGGCGGCGCGGGCGCGGCGCATGAGCGCCACCATGTGATGCACGGCGTGCACGCTGGCGAGGCGCATGCCCAGCAGTTCGCCGCTGACGAACAGGTGACGCAGGTAGGCGCGGGTGTAGCGCCGGCACGTGCTGCAGTCGCAGTCAGGGTCGAGCGGTCGCTCGTCCTGCGCATACGCGGCATTGCGCACCACGAGCCGGCCCGTGGAGATGAACACGGTGCCGCGCCGCGCGTTCCGCGTGGGCAACACGCAGTCCATCATGTCCACGCCGCGCGCCACGGCCTCGATCACGTCGACCGGGTGGCCCACGCCCATCAGATAGCGCGGCTTGTCCGCGGGGAACTCGCCGCAGTCGCGTTCGACCATGTCGAGCCCGAGTTCGCGGCCTTCGCCCACCCACAGGCCGCCCAGGGCGAATCCGTCGAACGGCATGGCACCCAGCTGCGCGAAGCAGCGCGCGCGCTCGATGGCGTCGGTGCCGCCCTGGTTGATGCCGAAGAGCGCCATGGCACCGCCGCCCGTCTCACGCAGGCGCGCACGCTCGGCGAGGCCGCGCTCCGCCCAGCGCACGGTACGGTCGACGGCGTCGCGCACCTGCTCGATCGGCGCCGGGAGGCGCACGAGCTGATCGAAGCTCATCGCGATGTCGGTGCCGAGCCCGTCCTGGATCTGCATGGCGCGCTCGGGGCTGAGCAGGTGCCGCGAGCCGTCGAGGTGCGAGCGGAACTCCACGCCCTCCTCGCGCACGCGCGTCAGCTCGGTGAGGCTCATGACCTGGAAGCCACCCGAGTCGGTGAGGATCGCACGCGGCCAGTCCATGAAGCGGTGCAGCCCGCCCATGTGGCGCACCACGTCGACGCCGGGGCGCAGATAGAGGTGGTAGGTGTTGCCCAGCAGGATGTCGCAGTCGGCGCCGACCAGTTCGTCGGGTGCCAGCGACTTGACCGTGCCCTGCGTGCCCACCGGCATGAACGCGGGCGTCTGCACCTCACCGTGGGCGGTGTGCAGGCGGCCGGCTCGCGCCGCGGTGCCGCGGTCGAGCGCATCGAGCGAGAAGAGCAGGACATGTCCTTCGGGTGCGCGGGCGGTGGGCTGGACTGGCTGGGTTGCGAGTGCGCCGCGCCATCGGGTCGGGGAGACCGGGAGGCCTCCAGGGCCCGCCGGGTGCTTCCAAGGTTCGAGGGCGGGGAGTCTGCGGGGCGGCCGGGGGGCCGTCAAGACGGGACCGCCAGAGGTCAGGGGCGCGTGAGGTGCGATGCCCGCCCGGGCACTCAGGTCAGCGCCCGGCGGCCACCGGCAGCCTGCCTTCGAGCGCCTTCTCGACCTGCTCGAGCGTGGGCGCTCGGCCGAGCCAGCGCTCGACGATGCGGCCCTCGGGGTCCACGAGGAACGCGGCCGGGATCGACTGGACGCCGAGCGCCTCCCAGAGCGGCGCGTCGGAACTGTCCATGAGCATGCGATAGGTGAAGGGCTTCGCCTTCAGGAACTTCTTCACCGCGCTCGCGCCCTTCTCGTCGATGGACACGCCGACCACGTCGAGGCCGCGGGCACCGTGACGCTCGTGCAACGTCTGCAGCTCGGGCATCGACTTGCGGCATGGCAGGCACCACGTGGCCCAGAAGTCGATCAGCGTGAGCTTGCCCAGGAGCGCGGCGCGCCCGACCGGCTTGCCGTCGAGCGTGACGAGCGTGCACTCGGGCAGTTCGGCCGGGCCGGCGGGCGGCGCGATGAACGCCGCCGGGTCGAGGTCGAACGCCTTGGCGCAGCCCTCGGAGCAGAACGCGTATGCACGCCCCTCGTGCATGCGCGTCGCCTTGACGGGCTCGAGATGCGTGGCGCCTTCGCGCACCTGGCACACGAGGCAGAGCGCCTCACGCGAGGCGGCATCTGCGAGCGATGGCAGGACGATGCCAGCGAGGAGCACGAAGGTCAGCCGTCGGAGCAGTCGCATGGCAGGGCTCTCCCGTGGGGATCGCTAGAAACCGACCGAGACCGCCACGCCGCCGCGCTCGAGCCACGCCCAGATGGCGGTGACGCTGACGCGATCATGCCCCCAGAGCGCGAGCAGGTGTGTCCGGTGTCCGTCATACATCGGCTGCAGCGCGAACCCATGCGGCAGCGACAGCGTGGCGCCGAACGGCATATTGAACCCGTCGTCCCACTCGGAATAGGCCAGGCTGGCGTAGGCGGACGCGTTCAGTGGTTCGAACCACTTGGAGGCCGTGAAGTAGTACGACTGCGTGCCCGCGGGCGAGCCGATGCGGTCGGAACTGGTGCCGAGGAAGAGCGCCGGGCGCGCGTCGGTCTCGGTGAACAGGAACCAGTTGGCGAGCGGCCCGACCTCGTCGGCCACGGGGTTCCACTCCACGCCCAACTGCAGCGTGGGCAGCACGCGGCGCTGGAGCGTGGCGCGCCATCGCGGCCGTTCGATCGACGTGTCGATGAAGCGCGCGGCAGCGACCCATGGAGTGTGGATGCCGCTCCCCCGGAGCGGCGCGCCCTCGCCGGGTCAACCACTTCACGTGGGCGCGTGCGACCGCATGCCCGATGGCCGCGGCCGTGCGGGCGACGGCGGCGCGAGCCGCACGGTGTCGATGGCCGCGGAGTCGAGCGAGGCGGCGGCGAGGAGCGCGAGGAGTCCGGTCATGCCAGGTCACGTTAGCATGCGGCGCATGCGCCTCGGGTCCGTGCTGCGCCGACCTGTGCGAACACGGCGCGGCGGCCCATCCTCGGGCCGCCGCGCGCACTCCCCCAGCCCCTGCTCCGCTATCGCACCAGCACGAGCCTCGCCTGCACCACCTCACCGCCCACGCGGCCGTGCACGAAGTACGCGCCGCTCCGGAGCGGGCGGCCGTCGGCGGCGGCGCCGTCCCACACGAGTTCACGCGAACCCGCGGGCTGCGGGCCGCGCACCAGTTCGCGCACCGTGCGGCCGGCGATGTCCACCAGGCTCAGCTCCACATCGGCCGCCTGCGGCAGCGACCACGCGATGCGCACGGCACCGCGTGCCGGGTTGGGCGTGAGCGACTCGATCACCAGCACCTCCCCGCCGTCTTCGAACGACAGTTCGGGCTCGTCATCGGGCTCGCGAGACGTCGGGGAGTCGGCGCAGGCGCGACCCAGGCCGCGACCGTGATTGAGCGCGAACGCCTGCATGCGGAGCCGCTGGTAGGCGCGCTTGACCACCCGGTCGCGCAGCGAACGGGAACCCAGGTCGGTCAGCTCGGCGTCGGTCGCGGCGACCCATGAGGCCAGCAGCGTGCCGTCGGGCACGCCCGGCAGACCGACGATCGCGGTGCTGCCGTCCAGGCCGAACCCGATGCCGCGCTGGTCGGGCACGCCCTGTTCGCGTGCACAGAGGTTGAGCTGCATGGCCGCGAACTGCCGCAGCGCCCGCGTGCGGACGTTGCCGCGGTGGCCCAGCCGCTCGATCACGTCGCACATCGCCAGTCCCACCTTGGCGTCGATCGCGCTCGATCGCGCATCGGCGCACGCAGCGAGCGAGGCGAACGCCGAGGGTGGGATCGCGGGCGTGCTGTTGCCCGAGGCGCGACATTGACGCCACCACCAGGCGGCCGTGCGCGGACACGCCACGCTCGGCGGAGGCGGGGGCGGCGGGTCGCATGCGCCCGCGACGACCGTCTTCTCGCACGTCCAGAACAGGCCGTTGTCGCCGTCGAACTGCCGCAGCGTGTACGTGCCGGGCGCGGTCACCGTGATGCAGCGCTCCACGCCCAGCGCCTCGCCCCCTGGCCCCGTCCACGTCCACTCATTGGGCCCGCTCTGGCCGCAGAGCTGCACACTCTGTCCCGCACAGAGCGTGTCCGGTCCCATCACCGTGCACTGCGCGCGCGCGATCGCCGGCGCTGCCGCACTCAGGACCACGACCGCCACCGCTCGACTCACACCTCGCATGTCCGCCTCCGCAGGGCCCTCGGCCGCGTCGATCCCACACGCAGCGGCTCCCCCGATCCGTCCCACGCAGGCGCGTCGCACCGCCTCACCCGCGGACCGGGACCACCCCGGGCCAGAAGGTGGACGACGCGGTAGCTACGGAAGAATCGCGCCAGTGCCGCGATCGGGCGTTCGCACGCAGTCGCGCCACGCAGTCTGCATGCGGGCACGGGCGCTTGGGGCGGCTTCGCCCGCCGCCGGGGCCTCGTGCACGACCCTGCGCGAGCGTGCTGCGTCAACGCGCGCGATCGCGCGCACGTGCACGGCAGCGGGGTTCGCGCGATGCACGGCGGCGACATGCGAAGGGCGGCGCCTCACACGAGACGCCGCCCGGCACGGTCCGCTTGCGCCTGCGCTACGAGCTGCCCCGGCCACTCCGGTCGATGGTGCCATCGCGACGGCGCACGCCGGGTGCGGCGGGCGAACGCTTCCCGCGCTCGAACCGCGCACCGGGCCGCTGCTCGCGCCGCTCGCGCCACTGCTGCTGCTGGGCGGGCGTCAGCACGG
>CADEFY010000108.1 GCA_902826705.1 uncultured bacterium | reverse complement strand
ATAGCCCTCGCGAGCGATGCGCTGCTCCTCGGGGTCGAGGGCCGCGGGGATGACGCGCGCGTAGTGCGCGTCGGTCTCGCGCCGCCTCGCCTCGAACACCGCATCGAACGCCTCACCGAACGGCGTGGGCGTGGCCTCGGACTCGAGCGTGAGCCGGAATCGCAGCACCTGCGACTCACCCGGCGCCAGGGGGAGCGTGTGCCACGCGGCGGCCTTGGTGCCGCGACCATGCGGTGAGACGGCGCTCGACTCGCCCGCGACCACGCGGCGATGGAACGCGTCCTTCACGTAGGGTGACGCGCTGGCCGCGCCGAACAGCGCCTCGGCGTTGGTGTCGTTCTCGGTGAACAACCACTCGGGCGCGTGCGAGCCGGGGCCCGTGTCGGCGCAGAACCGGAAGCGGCCGAGCGTGACGTGCTCGGCGTCGATCGAGGAGGCATCGCGCCGGCGCAGGACGGGGCGCGCGGGGTAGGACTCGCCGGTGCGGCCCCAGCTCCACGTGTTGCGGAACCACAACTGCCCCAGCACGTGCACCGGCGCCGCCTCGGGCCCGCGATTGGTGATGCGCACGCGCAGCAGCAGGTCGTCGGGCGAGGCCTTGGCGTACTCGGCCACCACTTCGAACCAGCGGCCGTCGGCGAAGACCCCCGTGTCCTCGAGTTCGTACTCGCGCGCCGTGCGGTCTCGCGCGGCGTTCTCGGCGATGAGCTGCTCATACGGGAACGCCGCCTGCGGATAGTGGTACACCGCGCGCGCGTAGCTGTGCGTGGGCGCGGAGTCCTCGTAGGCGTAGACCTCTTTGACGTCCTCACCGTGGTTGCCCTGCGGGCCGGTCAGCCCGAACAGGCGCTCCTTGAGGATCGCGTCGCGGCCGTTCCAGAGTGCGAGGGCGAGGTGCAGGCGCCCCTCACGGTCACAGAAGCCGAGCAGGCCGTCCTCGCCCCAGCGATAGGCTCGGCTGCGGGCGTGCGCATGCGGGAAGTCGGTCCACGAGTCGCCGTTCGCGGAGTAGTCCTCGCGCACGGTGCCCCACTGGCGCTCGGCCAGATAGGGCCCCCAGCGCTTCCAGTTGCGCTTGCGTGCGGCGTCCTCGTCGAGCCGCTGCTGCTCGGCATCCATGCGGGTCACTCCGGGTCCTCGCGCGGGGCACTCGGCAGGCACGATCCACCGCGCAGTGCATCGCCGCAAGTGTCGGCTGGCGTGGCGGCCCGCGAGAGCCCGGTGCATCTCGCGCGATCGCCGCCATCTGCGCGCCCGGCGCTTGTGGTCTGGGCCGCCGCAGTGGTGCGCCGTGCAGCCGGGCTGGTCGGATCGGGGCTGCAGGGCCGCCCGCACCGGCGCACGATGCACCCATGCACATGACGGCCCCGCGCATCCTGACGCTCACGCTCGCGCTGCTCGCTGCCGACCCGGCACTGGCGCGTGCCGCGCGTGAACCGGTGCTCGGCGGTCCATGCGAGCACTGCGACTGGGTGTTCGAGGGGATCCCGGCACGCGTGCCCAACGTGGCGCGCATCGGCACGTCGAACGAGCCCGGTGAGCCGATGCGCATCGACGGCGTGGTGCGCGATGCCGAGGGTGCGCCCGCGATCGGCGTGATCGTGTACGCCTATCACACCGATGCGAGCGGCCACTACCCCTCGCGTGGTGCGCACCCCGCGGCGCGGCGCCACGGTCGGCTGCGCGGCTGGGCGCGCACCGACGCACAGGGCCGTTACGCGTTCCTCACGATCCGGCCCGCGGGCTATCCGGGTACGGACATCCCACAGCATGTGCATCTGCATGTGATCGAGCCCGGCCACGGCACGTACTGGATCGACGATCTGATCTTCACCGACGACCCGCGACTCACCGAGGCGCAGCGTCGCTCGCACGAGCAGGGCCGCGGCGGCATCGGCACCGCCACGCCCGTGCGCGACGCGAGCGGCCACTGGCGCGTGCGGCGCGACATCGTGCTGCGCGCGGGGATCGGATCATGACGCTCGAGCCCTGACCGGAGAGGTTCTGGCTGATGACTCCGCGTGTGCGCACGGGGAGTCATCAGCCAGAACCTAGCGCGCGGCTGCCGGGACGGCCGCAGCGCGCGACGACGCCGGTGACGCCGCGAGGCGCACCGGCGGATCGTCGCAGGCTACTCGTCGACCTCGATCGAGATGCGCGGCAGCAGCCGGCGCGTGTGCGCGAGCAGTTCCACGCCGCCCGGCTCGCCGTGCCCCGGCACCACGCGCAGCGCCCTCGGGTAGCGCAGCTGCAGGCGCAGGATCGCCGCGCTCCACTGCAGCGTGTCGGCGTCGGCCACGTTGCCGCGCGACGCACTGCCGGCGGGCCGCACCGCACAGCCACCGAACAGCACGCGCGCGCGCGGCAGCCACACCGCCACGTTGTCCGGAGCATGCGCTGGACCCATGGCGAACACCTCGAGCCCGCCCACGCGTGCGGCGTCGCCGGGCCGGTGCAACCGGGCGATGGGTGTGGCATGCGCGGCATCGACCAGCGAGAGCCGCCGGTGCGTGTCGGGCGAGACGAACAGCGGGATGCCGCGCCGTGCGAGCGTGGCACAGCCGCCCACGCGGTCGTCATGGAAGTGCGTGCCGATGGCGAGCCGCACGGGCCAGGCCATGGACGTGTCGGCCCAGGCGAGCAGCGCGCCGGTGAGCGTGTCGCCCCAGGCGGTGTCCACGAGCACGAGGCCGTCGCCCTCGCGGACGATCAAGCCGTTGGACGGCACGCGTGCCCCGCCCTCGAGCACGCGCCATGAGCGATGCACCCACACGCCCTCGGCCAGCGGCAGGACCTCGAGGTCGGGCGTGACCTGCACCGGCACGGTGGGCGCCACCGCGTGGCTGGCGCTCGCAACGCACATCGCGACGATCGCCAGCCAGGCGCGCCGCATGCGGGTCAGACCGCCACCTTGCGCCGCACGTTGCGGGCCGGCGGCGCCTTGCCCGGCGGCGGATCGGCCTTGACCTGGAAGTCGACGATCGTGCCCTCGGCCAGTTCGGTGAAGCGCGTCCCGTCGATGAGGTCGCTCTCGTGGAAGAAGTACTCAGCGCCATCCCACTCGCCACAGCCATCGACCTGGATGAAGCCATAGCTCTTGTCCATGCGGCGGTGCTTGACCACGCCCGAGAGCAGGGTGTCGGCCGGCGCCCAGTGCGTCTCGCGATCGCCGCCGTTCGCGCCATTGCCATTGCCGTTGCCGTTGCCGTTCGCGACCGGTGCACCACTCGCCGAAGCCGCCGCGGCGCGCTCGTAGCGCTGGCGCGCGTAGGTGTCGCGGCAGGTCGGGCAGTAGAACTTCTCGTTGCGCTTGGGATAGTAGGTCGTGCTCACCCGCCGCTCGCCCTCATGCGTGGGCGACTGGCATTCGAGCACGTGAGGCTCGTAGCGGCGCGCCAGCCCGGGCAACAGGTCCTCGAGCCAGATCAGGTCCACGTCGCGCACGCGCGCCTGGTCGGCCGGATCGGTGTACTCGCCCGAGCACGCGCCCTGGATGCTGGCGATCGCCACGCGCTTGCCCAGCCGCCGCACGCTCTGCAGCACGGGCTTGAAGTCCTGGTCCCCGAGCACGGCGATCGCCACGTCATAGGCGTTGGGCATGGCGCCGCTGAACAGCATGCCGGTGGCGAGCGCGATGTCGACGCACTTCTCCTTGGGCTCGAAGCCGTCACCGGGCTCACGGTCGGTCTTGCGCAGGCGCTTGCCGCGGAAGTCGATCGGGAACGACTCGACTTCGTAGTGATGCTGCTGCCGCAGCATGGTGAAGAAGTGCAGGCGGCGCTGCACCGGCTCCTGGTCGCGCGGGTCGACATGGTGCGCGTAGCTGCCGAACAGGTGCGTGCGCACCACGGTGTACTCGGTGTGACCGAGCTGCTTGGCCACCTCGGCCGCCAGCACCTGCGGCAGCTTGCCGAAGTCGAGCACGAACCCCGGCTCGCGTGACGCCTCCACGAGGCGCGGGGTGTTGGAGTAGAGCCAGGTGCCGTCGATGAAGAGCATGAACTTGATCATGGGGCGCTCCTTGAGGATCGGGGCAGACGAATCACAAGGGCCCCGGGTGGTGCGGTGAGACTCAGATGTGCCTGATGCCCAGCTCCTTCAACTGCTCCGCGTCGGGCTCGCTCGGTGAGCCGTCCATGAGGTTGGTGGCCGACGCCGTGCGCGGGAACGCGATCACGTCGCGGATCGAGTCCCGGCCGCCCAGCAGCATGAGCACACGGTCCAGGCCGATGCCGATGCCGGCGTGCGGCGGCGAGGCGTAGCGATACGCCTCGAGCAGGAAGCCGAACTTCTCGTGCGCCTGTGCCTGCGACAGCCCCACCACCTTCATCACGCGCTCCTGGATGTCGGGGCGGTGGATGCGGACGGATCCCGAGCCGAGCTCATTGCCGTTCAGCACGAGGTCGTAGAGCTGCGCGAGCACGCGGCCCGGGTCGCTCTCCAGATGCTCGAGGTGCTCGGGGTTGGGCATGGTGAACATGTGGTGCTTGGGCTCCCAGCGCTTGGCGTCCTCGTTGTACTCGAACAGCGGGAACTGCCGCACCCACAGGAACCGCCATTCCTGCTCGCTGCCCGTCTTGCCCAGCAGGCCGCGCTGCTCCAACTCGGCCGCGCCGAGCTGTGTGCGCAGCGCGCCGAGCGCCTTGCAGGTGCGCTCCCACGGCCCGTTGGTGAACACGACCGCATCGCCGTCCACGGCGCCGACATGCGCGAGGAAGCGGTCGAGCAGGTCGCCGGGGAAGATCACCTGCTGCTTGTCGCGGTCGGCCGCCTGCACCTTGAAGAACGTGAGCCCGCCCGCGCCAGCGGCCTTGACCACGTCCTCGTACTTGCGCAACTGCGTGCCCGAGATCGCCGCGCCACCGGGGATGCGGATCGCCACCGCCACGCCGCCCGGCGCCTTGGCGCCGTTGGCGATCACGTTGCGCGGCGACTCGGCGCAGAGCGCCGTGACGTCGATGAACGTGAAGCCGAACCGCAGGTCCGGCTTGTCGGACCCGTAGGTGCGCATCGACTCGTCGTACGTGATCCGCGGGAACGGCGTGGGCACCGTGACGCCCAGGCACTCCTTCCAGAGCGAGGCGAACAGCCCCTCGACCGCTGTGAACACGTCGTCCTCGGTGACGAAGCTCATCTCGAGGTCGATCTGCGTGTGCTCGGGCTGCCGGTCGGCGCGCAGGTCCTCGTCGCGCAGGCAGCGCGCGAGCTGGAAGTAGCGGTCCTGGCCCGCGATCATGAGCGTCTGCTTGTAGAGCTGCGGGCTCTGCGGCAGCGCGTAGTAGCGGCCGTGATGCACGCGGCTCGGCACCACGTAGTCGCGTGCGCCCTCGGGCGTGGTCTTGACCAGCATGGGCGTCTCGATCTCGAGGAAGCCCTCGCCGCTCAGGTACGAGCGCGCCGCCATGGCCGCGCGGTGGCGCAGCGCCAGCATGCGCGAGAGTTCGGGGCGGCGCAGGTCGAGGTAGCGGTGCTTGAGCCGCAGGTCCTCGCTGGCCAGCATGTGCTCCTCGTTGACCTGGAACGGCAGCGGCTCGCAGGCCGAGAGCACCTTGAGTTCGCGTGCGTCGAGCTCGATGGCGCCGGTGGCGATCTCGGCGTTGACCGCGTCGGCGGGCCGCACCACGACCATGCCGCGCACCGCGACCACGAACTCGTTGCCCAGGCGCGAGGCGCGATCGAGCAGCGCCGCACCGCCGGTCTCGGGATGGAACACCACCTGTGTCAGGCCATGGCGGTCGCGCAGGTCCACGAACAGCACCCCGCCGTGGTCGCGCGAGCGGTGCACCCAGCCCATCAGCGTGACGGTGGCCTTCGCGTGCGTGTCGCGCAGTTCGCCGCACGTGTGCGTGCGACGCCAGTCCCCGAGTCCTTCGAGCTCAAGCTCCACCTTGCGTCTCCTGCCCTGAGAGGAGGCCGCGCAGCGTGTCGGCGAGTCGGTCGACCGCCACACTCTGCTGCGTGCCCGTCCTGGAATCCTTCAATGCCACGACGCCCTGCTTCCACTCGTCCTCGCCCACGATCACGAGCAGCCGGGCGCCGGACTTGCCCGCGGCCTTCATCTGGGCGCCGAACGCGCGCGCCTCGACGTCGGCCTCGACCGGGAACTCGCGGCGCAGGCGCCGCACCAGCGCCTGCGCCGCCGCCCGGGTGCTGTCCATGGCGACCACGCAGACGGTATCGGCCAGAGGCGGCGCCGTCCCGCGCTCTTCCAGCACCAGCAGGGCGCGGTCCAAGCCGATCGCGAAGCCCACGCCCGGCGTGGGCGGCCCGCCCAGCATCTCGATGAGTCCGTCGTAGCGGCCGCCGCCGCCGAGCGCGCTCTGTGCACCCAGGCTCCGGTCATGCACCTCGAACGCCGTGCGCGTGTAGTAGTCGAGCCCGCGCACGAGGCCGTGGTCGATCTCGACCGCCACTCCCGCCGCCTCGAGCCCCGCCAGCACCTGGTCCCAGTGCGCGCGATCGTCCGTGTCCAGCAGGTCGATCATGCGCGGGAGCCCGGCGCCGGACTCGCGCAGTTCGGCGAGCACCGCCAAGTCGCCCTCGGACTTGGTGTCGAGCACGCGCAGCGGGTTCTGCTCGAGCCGGCGGCGCGAGTCCTCGCTCAGGCGCTCGGCGAACGGCGCGAGCAGTTCGCGCAGCCGCTCTCCGTAGGCGCGGCGCGACGCCGGCTGGCCCACGCTGTTGATGAGCACGGTGAGGTCGCGGAACCCCCAGGCCTCGTAGAGGTCGACGAACAGCGAGATCACCTCGACATCGGCGCCGGGCGCGGCGGAGCCCACGAGTTCAGCGTTGATCTGGCTGAACTGCCGGTAGCGCCCCTTCTGCGGGCGGCCGTAGCGGAACACCGGCCCCATGCTCCACAGCCGGTGCACGCGCGCACGGCCGCCGAGGCCGTGCTCGAGGTAGGCGCGCATCACACCGGCGGTGAACTCCGGGCGCAGCGCGAGGTCGCGCTCGCCCAGGTCCTGGAAGCGGTACATCTCCTTCTGGACCACGTCGCTCGACTCGCCCGCCGTGCGCGCGAAGAGTTCGTACTCCTCGAACATCGGCGAGCGCAGCTCGCCGAAGCCGTAGCGCTCGAGCACCTGCAGCGCGCGCGCCTCCGCCCAGCGCCAGAGCCGGGTGTCGGCGGGCAGCAGGTCGCGCGTGCCGCGCGGCGCCTGGTGGCGGGGGGCCATGCTCAGTCCGCTCGCCGGTAGCGGCCGAACGTGAGCACGATCAGTTGTGAGACCACGAGACCGAAGCCGTCGGCGTACCAGTCGAACACCGTGGCGTCGCGCCCCGGGACCGTGCTCTGGAACAGCTCGTCGCACGCCGCGATCGCGAGCCCCACACCCAAGGTGGTGAACGCCGCCGACGCCACCGTGCGCCACGGCCAACTGCGCCGGATCGCCCGCGCCAACAGCAGCCCCAGCCCGCCGTACTCCAGCAGGTGCATGATCTTGTCGGAGTTCTGGAACGTGAGCGGTGGTGCCAGACGCGGTTGGGCGCTGAGCGTGAAGATGAGCGCGACGTACGCCAGCACGGGCAGCCATTGCACTCCCCACATGCGGGCGCCGCCCACGCGCTCGACCATCGCCATCACGATCCTCCCGGAGCCGCCGATGCAGTTCTCAAGCGCGGCAATCTAGCACGCTGGCGCGGGCTGCCGCACGTCTGAGCTTGACGGAACCGGGGTCCCTTCGTATCTTGCGCCGCCTCTCGTGCGCTGGGTGTGCTCTTCCCCGCGCGAGCCGCGCGCCCGTAGCTCAACTGGCAGAGCAACTGACTCTTAATCAGTAGGTTCTTGGTTCGATTCCAAGCGGGCGCACCATCTTGGTCGACGGCTCGTCGCTCTCCTGCGACGGGCCGTTGCGCTTTCAGGTGAGCAGCCACGCCATCCCGAGCAGCGCCAGCCCCACCGCGGCGGCGATCAGCGCCGCCCGCATGCGAGGCGGCACTTCGGCCTCGGGGGCGATCTCGGCCGTGGGCACGCCGAACGCGCGGCGCACTTCGCTCGCGGCCATCGCCACGGCCGCCACCCACGCGAACGCCAGCGCCAGCGTCCACGTGGCGTTCTGCGTGGCGATCGCGCGGCGCGCCACCTCGAGCCAGAGCAGCGCACCGGGCGTGCCGGGCGCGCCGGAGAGCGACAGCAGCGCGTAGGCACTGGCGAGCCCCGCCCACGGGTGGCGGCGGAACAGCACCGCAGGCGGCTCCAGTGCATGCACGTCGGCGGGCGTGAACCGCGCGAACGCCACCGCGCCGGTCAGCGCCAGCGCCAGGTGCACCGCCCACGCGGCGAGTCCGTCGAACGCGAGCGCGGCGAACGGCGCGCGGGCGGGCTCCAGCGCCATGGCGGTCAACACGAGGGCGCCCTGCAGCCCCACCAGCACGCCGATGCGTCGGTCGGGCCGGCGCTGCCACACCAGCGACGCGCCGCCGCCGATCAGCGCCACCATCGCCGCGCCCCCCAGCACCGCGCTCACACGCTCGAGCCCCGCAGGGAACGCGGCCATGTCCGCGAGCCGCCGCATGAGCCACGCGGCTCCGGTGGCGGGCAGTGCGGCCAGGAGCAGCGGCGCCACATGCAGCGGCGCGCCCTGTGCCAGGTCGGCGGCCCAGAAGTGGAACGGCACGCCCGCCAGCAGCACGATGCCGACGAGCAGACTCAGCACCAGCGCCACGCCCCAGAGCGCGTAGGGGTCGAGCGCGAGCGCCAGCGCCGGCCCCTGCTCGCTCGCGCGCGCGGTGCCGGCGGACAGCGCCAGCAGCAGCTCGCCCGCCACCGACAGCGCCAGCGCCGCGCCACCCACCCACGCCAGCTTGAGCGCCGCTTCGCTCGCGTACGTGTCACTCGGATCGCGCAGCAGCAGCGCGATCGCCAGCCCCCATGCGAGCAGCACGCTCGCCGCCGAGGCGCCGTGCGGCGCCAGCAGGCTCGCCGCGAGCGGCCCGAGCGCGAGCAGCAGCAGGCCCATCTGCAGCGCGTGCGCGCGCAGATCCTCGTCCTCGGCACGCGGGCGCAGCAGCAGCGCCGCCAGCGCGGTGAGCGCCGCCGAGGCGGCGAGCAGGGGCGGCAGCAGCGCGGTCATCGCAGGAGCGGCACCAGCAGCGAGAGCAGTGCGACGCCGGCCAGGAACAGCAGGTACTCCTGCGCATCGCCGGTGTGCAGGTCCCGCAGCGGCGTGGCGAGCGCGCGCGTGGCCGCGGCCAATGCGCGCACCAGCTCGCGCTCGAACGCCACGACCGCGCGGTACACCGCCACGGCCGTCTCGCGCGCCGTGGCGCCGGCGGCGATGGGCCCGCGCAGCACCGCGGGCACTCGAGCACCGGCGGCGCGCGGCCACAGCGCGAGCAGCAGCGGCAGCGCCGCCAGCGTCGCGGCGGGCAGTGTGGTCTCGAACCCGTGCCACCACGCCGAGAGCAGCGCGAACGGGCCCAGCAGGAGCGTGCCCGCGGCCGCCGCGGCGCTCAGTGCGGCCAGCCGGTCGGGGCGGTGCGACACGCGGCGCTCGGGCGCCTCGACCATGCGCCGCCACGAGAGCGTGGCGGCGAGGAA
>CADEFY010000107.1 GCA_902826705.1 uncultured bacterium | reverse complement strand
GCCAACATCTCGTCCACGCTGCTGCCCGCGCTCGGCATCACGCCGGTGCTGGGCCGCAACTTCACGCCGGACGAGGAGATCCGCGGGCAGAACTTCGGCAGCGTGATCATCAGTCACCGCATCTGGCAGGACCGCTTCGGCGGCAAGCCCGATGTGCTCGGCCGCACGATCCGCATGAACGGGCTCACGCGCAGCATCGTGGGCGTGACGCCCCCCGGGTTCCGCTGGCCCGAGATCCAGGACTTCTACATCCCGCTCGCGCCCGATCCGGTCGAGGTCGAGAAGCGCGAGGAGCATCTGGCTCGGATCGCCGCTCGCCCCAAGCCGGGGGTGAGTCCGGCGCAGGCCGCGGCCGAGGTCGCGTCGATCTACGACCAGTTGCGGCGCGAGCACCCCAAGGCACTCGCCGACATCCGGCCCAACGTGCTGAACTACCAGGAGTCGTTCACCAAGGGTCCGCGCCCGCTCATGCTGATCGTGCTCGTGGCCGTGGCGTTCGTGCTGCTGATCGCCTGCGCCAACGTGGCCAACCTGATGCTGGCGCGCACCGCCGCGCGGCGGCGCGAGATCAGCGTGCGCATGGCGCTCGGCGCGGGCCGCGGCCGTGTGGTGCGGCAGCTCTTCACCGAGAGCATGGTGCTCGCGATCGCCGGCGCGGGGTTCGGCGTGCTGCTCGCGCTGTGGGGCAACCAGGTCTGGGGTGCCGCGATCCCCATGGAGAAGCCCTTCTACATGCAGTTCATCATCGACGGCCCCGTGCTCTTCTACACGGTCGGCGTCACGGTGCTCGCTGCCGTCGTCTTCGGGGTCACGCCGGCCTTGCACGCCACGGATCGCAAGCTGGCGCAGACGCTGCGCGAGGGCAATGCGCAGTCGGGTGGCGCGCGAGGCGGTCAGCGGTTCCGCAACGGCCTGATCGTGGCCGAAGTGGCGCTGTCCATCGTGCTGCTGGTGGGCACGGGGCTCATGCTGCGCAGCTTCATGAAGCTCTCCGCGCAGGGCGAGCGACTGCACACCGATCATGTGCTCACCGCGGGCCTGATCCTGCCCGTGGCCAGCTTCCCGGACGACTCCTCACGTCGAGTGGCCTCGGAGCGGCTCATGCAGCGCGTGCGCGCGATCCCCGGCGTGCAGCAGGCCAGCCTGACCACGTTGCTGCCCATGGGCCGCAACGGCAACGGCAACCGCGTCATGACCGAGGGCGGCACGCACACCGACGCCGATCACTCGCTGCCGGTCTATCACATCAAGGTGTACCCGGAGTCGTTCGACGTGCTCGGCTGGCCCATGCAGCGCGGTCGCGACTTCACCGACGCCGACCAGAAGGACACGCAACCGGTGGTGATCGTCAATGAGTCCATGGCCAAGGCGCTCTGGCCGGGCGAAGACGCCATCGGCAAGCGGATCCGCACGGTGGGCGACGAGCGCGAACTGGGCTGGCGCCTCGTGGTGGGCGTGGTGCAGGACGTGCCCACCAACATCGAGGGTGGCGACCACCATCGCGCCATGTTCGTGCCCCACCGTCAGGAGCCCGATCAGTGGCTCAACTGGCTCGTGCGCGCCGAGGGTGACCCAGCGGCGCTGGCTGCGCCGCTCCGCCAGGCGATGCGCGAGGAGATGCCGGACCTGCCGTTGCTCGACGTCCGCACGTTCCAGGAGCATGTGCACTTCTCGTTCTGGGTGCGACGGCTGTTCGCGTCCGTGATGGCGGTGTTCTCGGTGATCGCGCTGGTGATCGCGGCCGTGGGTCTGTACGGCGTGATGGCCTACGCGGTCACTCAGCGCACGCAGGAGATCGGCATCCGCATGGCGCTCGGCGCCGAGCGCGGCAACGTGCTGCGCATGGTGCTCGGCGATGCGCTGCGGCTCACGGTGCTCGGCTCGGGGCTGGGATTGGCGATCGCCTATGGCGTGACGCGGTTCATGGCGTCGGTGCTGTTCGACGTGAGCCCCACCGACCCGCCCACGTTCGTCGGTGTGGCGCTGATCCTCACCGCGAGCGCGGTGGTGGCCAGCCTGGTGCCCGCGTGGCGCGCGACACGAGTGGACCCGATGATCGCGCTGCGATCGGACTGATCGCGGCCTGTCGCCGAGCTGCAAGAGGCTCCCCGGCCCCTTCGCTCCCTTCGAGGTGAGGATGTCGAGAGTGTCGTTCGATCGTGGGTGGGCGCTGCTCGCTCTGTTCGCAGGTGCGTGGCTGACCTTCGCGGTGCCGGTGTCCGCATCGGACGATGCGGCGCAGCTCGTGGAGCGTGGTCGATGGCGACGCGCCGAGGCGCTGCTCGTGCCGCGCACCGGTGCGGCGTCCAAGGACGCCGAGGCCCTCGCGCTCCTGGCGCGCGTGCGCAGCGCACAGGACCGCCATGACGACGCGATCGCGCTCGCGGAACGCGCGGTGGCAGCCGCGCCGGCGAGCGCCGATGCGCATGCGGCACTCGCGTCGGCCTGCGGCGACAAGGCCTCGGCCGATGGCGGGCTGGGGGCGCTGGGGCTCGCCAGGCGATTCAAGAAGGAGGCCGAGGAGGCGCTGCGGCTCGAACCCGGGCGTGCCGACGTGATGCAGTGGCTGATCGAGTTCCATCACCGCGCTCCCGGCGTCGCGGGCGGGGACAAGAAGCAGATCCCGGCACTCGAGCAGCGCCTGCGCGCGGCCGACCCGCTGCGCGGCCAGCTCCACGACGCGCAGCGCGCGTTCCAGCGCAAGGACAGCACCGCCGCCGTGGCGCTGCTGCGCCGCGCGATGGCCGCCGAGGGCGACGGCGTGCGCGCCACACTCATGCTGGCGCGCCACCTGGCTTCTCCCGCGCGCGACCTGGCCGAGGCCGAGGCGCTGGCGATCCGCGCCAGCGAGCGCGCGCCATGGGAGCAGGGGGCGTGGAGCCTGCGCGCGGCGGTGCAGGCGTACGGCGGCAAGTGGGCCGCGCTCGAGGCCACGCTCGCCGCCGCTGAGCAGGCGGTGCCGCAGTGGCTGGGGCCGCACTACCAGGCGGCGCGGCAGCTCGTGACCGACAAGCGCGAGCCCGCGCGCGCCGAGGCGCTGCTGCGGCGCTACCTGAGCGCGCCGCCCGAGTACGGACAACCCTCGCACGCCGCGGCCCGCTGGCGCCTCGCGCTCGCGCTCGAGCAGCTCGGGCGCAGGCCCGACGCGATCGCCGAGCTCGAGGCGGCGGTGCGCGCCGACCCCTCACTCAAGGATGCCAAGAAGGACCTCAAGCGCCTGCGCGGCTGAACCGCGCGAAGGAGGCCATCTGTTCACACGACCGCGATCCTCGATCGCCCCCGCCGAGCTGCCCCCGGGGCAGCCGCTGGTGCGGCTCGAGCAGCTCGAGAAGTCGCACGACCACGGCGCGGGCCGTTTCCACGTGCTGCGCCGCATCGACCTGTCGATCGCGCCGGGCGAGTTCGTGTCGGTGATGGGCCCGTCGGGTGCGGGCAAGAGCACGCTGCTGCACGTGCTCGGCCTGCAGGACGCCGACTGGCAGGGCCGCTACCATCTGGCGGGCGTCGCGGTGCACGACCTGGACGCCAAGTCGCGGGCGCGGTTGCGCAACGAGCTGGTCGGGTTCGTGTTCCAGAGTCACCATCTGCTCGACGACCTCACCGTGGCCGAGAACCTCGAAGTGCCGCTCGGCTACCGCGACCTGCCGCGGTCCGAGCGCCAGGCGCGGGTGGCCGAGACGCTCGACCGCTTCGCGCTCGCCGCCCGCGGCGCGCTGCTGCCGCGCCAGCTCTCGGGGGGCCAGCAGCAACTGGTGGGCGTGGCGCGTGCGGTGATCGGGGAGCCACGGCTGCTGCTCGCCGACGAGCCCACGGGCAATCTGCATTCGGAGCAGGCCCGCGAGGTCATGGCACTCTTCAAGCAGCTCAACGCACAGGGCATGACCATCGTGCAGGTCACGCACTCCGAGGAGAACGCGCGGCAGGGCGACCGCATCGTGCGCCTGCGCGACGGCTGGATCGAGGACTGACGCGGGCCTGACACGCTCGCCCCCTTGCCCGATGCTAGACTCGACGCCGCTCGCGCGCATGCGCCGCGGGGGATCGAACGCCTCGGAGACCGCTCATGCACCGCTTCGCCCGTCTCGCCGGACTCACGCTCGCGTGGTGGCTCGCCGCCGCGGCGGGCCCGGCGTCGCTCGGCGAGGAGGCGTTCCCGGTGCCGGCCTCCACGCGCTTCACCTGAGACCCGATCCGGGTCCCGTCGGGGCCCATCGTCGACTCGGAGTTCGCGCTCTTCCACCTGCAGCGCGCCTTATGGGACCCGGTCGACCCCACGCGCCTCGGCGCGCTCGCGACCGAGCTGCAGTTCCGCGTCAACGGCGAGGTCTATCGCTTCTCAGAAGAGCGCACGCTGCGGCGGTTCATGCAGCACCCCGAGCTGTGGTGCGGCGAGTTGCGCGACCCGGTGAGCGGCCGGCGCTTCCATCCCTCGGCGCGGTCGCCGCAGGCCTATTGGGTGGGCGGCCCGTACTTCTTCCAGAGCGAGTCCACCAAGACCGCGTTCGTCGCCGACCCGCACCGCTTCCAGGTGGTGCGCGAGCTGTAGTGCACGCGTCGCGCGGGCCGGGCGCGGATCGCGTGGTATCGTGTGACCGATGACCGACGCGCGCCCCAGCTATGTGCACGGCACCCATCCCGAGGAGCAGCGCCGCCTCGAGGACATGAACGCGCTGATCAACGCGCACTCGCTGGCTGCCCTCGCGCCCGTGCCCGGCGAGCGGCTGATCGACTTCGGCAGCGGGCTGGGTCAGTTCGCACGCGCCGTCGCCCGGGTGACGGGCGCACCGGCGCTGGGCATCGAGCGCAGTGACGCGCAGCGCGCCCGCGCGGTGGCGCTGGCCGAGGCGGCGGGCGAGACCGCGCTCGCCGAGTTCCGCGCGGGCGAGGCCACTGCGCCGCCGCTGAGCGCGAGCGAGAGCGGCTCGTTCGACATCGCCCACGCGCGCTTCCTGCTCGAGCATGTGCCGGATCCGCTCGCGGTCGTGCGCGCGATGGCCGCCGCGATCAAGCCGGGTGGCCGAGTGGTGATCGAGGACGACGACCACGGCATGTTCCGCCCGTGGCCCGAACCGCCCGGCGTGATGATCGTGTGGCACGCGTACGTGCGGACGTACGACCGGCTGGGCAACGACCCCTACGTGGGTCGGCGACTCGTGCAACTGCTCGCGCAGGCGGGACTCTCGCCCACGCGCTCGACGCTGCTGCCGTTCGGCGCCAGTTCGGGCGATCCGGCGTTCGTGCCGTTCGTGCGCAACCTCGCCGACGTGTTCCGTGGCGCGCGCGCGCCGATCCTGGGCTCGGGTGGCGTGACCGAGGACGAGTTCGAACTGGCGCTGCGCTCGCTGGCCGAGTACGAGCACCGGCGCGACGCCGCGCTGTGGTACACCGCGAGCTGGGCCGAGGCGCGCAAGCCGTGAGCGAGACGCCGGCGCGGGTCCTCGTGGCCGACGACGACCCCGATGTGCTCACGGCGCTGCAACTGCTGCTCTCGGGCGACGGCATCGCGGTCGAGACGGCCACATCGCCGGCGCTGGCGCTGCAGGCGCTCGAGTCGCGCGACTTCGATGTGGCGCTGCTCGACCTCAACTACGCGCGCGACACCACGTCGGGCCGCGAGGGCCTCGAGCTGCTCGACCGCATCCGCGCGCTCGACCCCACGCTGCCGGTGGTGGTGATGACGGCGTGGGGCAGCGTGGACGGCGCGGTGACCGCCGTGCGCAAGGGCGCGCGAGACTATGTGCAGAAGCCCTGGGACAACGCGAGGCTCCTGCAGACGCTGCGCACGCAGGTCGAGTTGGGCCGCGCGCTGCGCGTGGGGCAGCGCCTCGAGCACGAGAACCGCCTGCTGCGCCGCGACGGCGCGCCCGAGATGGTGGCGGCCGCGCCGGCGATGCAGCCCGTGCTGGCGCTGCTCCAGCGCGTGGGCCCGAGCGACGCCAACGTGCTGGTGACCGGCGAGCACGGCACGGGCAAGGAACTGGTGGCGCGCTGGCTGCACGCGGCCTCATCGCGCGCGGGCCGGGCGCTGATCACGGTCAACGTGGGCGGGCTGGCCGAGACCGTGTTCGAGAGCGAGATGTTCGGCCACGTGAAGGGCGCGTTCACCGGCGCGCACGGCGACCGTGCGGGGCGGTTCGAACTGGCCGACGGCGGTACGTTGTTCCTGGACGAGATCGCCAACGTGCCGCTCACCCAGCAGGCCAAGCTGCTGCGTGTGCTGCAGACGGGCGAGTTCGAGCGCGTGGGCAGCTCGCGCTCGCGGCGCGTCGACGTGCGACTCGTGTGCGCGACCAATGCCGACCTGGCCGCCGAGGCGGCCGCGGGACGGTTCCGCGAGGACCTGCTGTTCCGCGTCAACACGGTCGAGATCCGGCTGCCCGCGCTGCGCGAGCGGCGCGAGGACATCCCGGCGTTGGCCCAGCTCTTCCTGCGCCGCTACGCGCAGCGCTATCGCCGACCACTCGAACGCTTCGATGATGACGCCATGACGGCGCTGCTCACCCATCCGTGGCCGGGCAACGTGCGCGAGCTGGATCATGCCATCGAGCGCGCCGCGCTCATGGCGCACGAGTCCGTGGTGCACGCGGCGGATCTGGGGCTGCGGCGCACTGACGGCGCCTCGCCCACGCTCGAGGAGCTGACGCTCGATGAGGTCGAACGCGTGCTGATCCAGAAGGCGCTGCAGCGCCACAGCGGCAACGTGAGCGAGGCCGCCAAGGCGCTGGGGCTGTCGCGCAGCGCGCTCTACCGCCGGCTCGAGCGCCACGGGCTCTGAGCCGCGCATGAGCCCCGCGTCACACGCCACACGCCGCACGCCGCGAGGACCCGCTCCCGAGACGCGCATGTTCTGGCTGGCCCTGGCGGGGGGCGCTCCGGCGATGGCGCTGGCGGTGTGGGCGCTGTGGCGGCCGCCGTTCGACCCGCTCACGCGCTGGACGCTGCTGTTCGCGCTGCTCGCCACATGGTGGGGCGTGGCGTTCGCGGTGCGCGAGCGGTTCATGCGCCCCATGCAGACACTCTCCAACCTGCTCGCCGCCATGCGCGAGGGCGACACGTCGATCCGCGCCCGCGGCGCCGACACCGACACGGCCTACGGGCTCGCCATGTGGGAGGTGAACGCGCTCACCGACACGGTGGGCCGCCAGCGTCTCGACGCCATGGAGGCCACGGCGCTGCTCGCGCGCGTCATGGACTCGATCGACGTGGCGGTGTTCGCGTTCGATCCCGCGCAGCGGCTGCGGCTGCTCAATCGCGAGGCCGAGGCGCTGCTCGCCATGCCCGCCGAGCGCGCGCTGGGCCGCGAGGCCGCTTCATTGGGACTGGGCGACGCGCTGGTCGGCGACACGCCGCGGCTCGTGGAGCTGTCGCTGGCGGGGCGCTCGGGGCGCTGGGAACTGCGCCGCGGCCGCTACCGCCACGATGGCCGGCCGCACGACCTGCTGGTGCTCTCGGACCTCTCACGTGCGCTGCGCGAAGAGGAACGTCAGGCATGGCAGCGGCTGATCCGGGTGCTGTCGCACGAGATCAACAACTCGCTCGCGCCGATCCAGAGTCTGGCAGGCAGCCTGCAGACGGTGCTCGACCGTGGCCCGCTGAGCGGTGACTCCACCGCGAGTGTGCATCAGGGGCTGGCGGTGATCGAGTCGCGCGCGCAGGCGCTGGGCCGGTTCATGCATGCGTACGCGCAACTGGCGCGCCTGCCTGCGCCGCGCCGCACGGCGGTCGATGTGGGCGTGTGGGTGCGGCGCGTGGCGGCATTGGAGACTCGCGTGCCGGTCGCGGTCGTCGCGGGCCCCGCGGTGCAGTTGCAGGCCGATGCCGACCAGCTCGAGCAGTTGCTGATCAATCTGGTGCGCAACGCCGCCGACGCGGTGCTCGAGTCGGGCGGCAGCGTGGCGGTGGGGTGGTCGCTCGACGAGGACGTACTCGAGTTGCGCGTGGAGGACGACGGCCCCGGTCTGGCGGAGACCGCCAACCTGTTCGTGCCGTTCTTCACCACCAAGCCCGAGGGCTCGGGCATCGGGCTCGCGCTGAGCCGCCAGATCGCCGAGGGCCACGGCGGATCGCTGGTGCTCGAGAACCGGGGTCGCGTGCGCGGCTGCGTGGCGCGGGTGAGACTGCCGGTGGGGGGATGAACGGGCGGGTTCGATTCAGGTATGACGAGAATTGACTTGCGGGGGGGGGGGGTAGTGCGCCTTAGGCTGATGCACATCCGGGAGAGGCGATGTGACCCTGATCCCGATGCGAGGTGCCCACGATGCCCGATCATGTGCTTCGGCGGTGTGAGTTCCATATCTATCGCGACCATTCATCGACCGACACGAGGCAGGTCCCGGCCGTCGGAGCGACGCTGCATGTCCACCGACAGGGCGTGGTGGTGAGCAGCCCGCAGACCAACATCGATGAGCAGGAGACCGTCACGATCGAGATCGAGGATGCGCGACTGCTGCAAGTCGGTGAAGTGCTGGTTCGCGACACGCCGATCCCTGCGGAGTTCCAACTGACCGCGATATCCGCTGATCGCAGGCAGATCACGATCCAGAACATGGGGGAGTTCGTCGGGCTCGCCGCTGGGGAGCGCCTGAGGTCGACTGGCACGCAGCCGACGCTCTTCAAGGACCCGAGTGGCCTGCACCCGTTCACGGCCGCCCCCACGACGGATGGCAACGGCTATGTCGCCTTCTACGCCATGGTTCCAGCCGTCGACTTGCTGGTGACGGGCGGCGGTCTGACGACGGTGCGGGTCTACACCGACCAGAGGACGGGGTGGCTGCGCGATGGCGACTCGTGGCTCAACGCGCGCGACTTCGCCAGCATCCAGGCCGCGATCGACTCCCTGCCGGACCACGGCGGCACGGTGTTCATCCCGGCGGGGACCTACACGCTGACCGAGACGCTCTACACGCCGTGCGACCGGCCATGTCATCTGGTAGGCGAAGGCGCTCGAGTTCAAGCGGACGGAGGCACCGTTCTCGAGTGGACTGAGAGCACCGGCATGGTCCGACTTCGCGGCGACCAGTCGAGCCTGCGGAGCATGAACCTGGTCATGATGGCGACCGGGCGGGCGACCGCCGAGCACCTCGGGTGTGGTGTGTTCGTCGGCCGGCGGGACATCGCGGATGCCCACCCGCATCCAGGCACCAGTGCGACCGCGACCGAGCATGCGAAGTTCGGACGAGCGCCCCTCAAGGGGCTCCTGATCGAAGACGTGACGATCAAGTATCCCACAGGCTGGGGCCTGAGCATCCCCGGATTCGGTCTCGACTCCGGCGGCGCATCGGAGCACGGGGCGTCGCCTCCTGGTCCCGCCGATGGAGGCACCCTGTCGTTCTGGGTGACCATGAACCGGGTGAAGATCGACAACCCGCGCCGCTACGGTTGCTACTTCACCGGCGGGGGGTGCACCACCCTGTGGTTCACCGAGGGCGCGCTACTCAACGCGCATAACGCCGTGCAGCGAGACGAAAACGGGCTGCCCGTGGTCCCGTACACCGAGCAGTACCCGTTCTACGCGTATCTTCGAGGGACGACCAAGGCCGAGTTCATCCGCACGACGTTCGA
>CADEFY010000106.1 GCA_902826705.1 uncultured bacterium | reverse complement strand
AACCAGTTCGAGGCCGAGCGCACGTTCGGCGCGGCGTTCATGGAGGAGAAGCGGCAGCGCGTGCCCACGCGCACATCCAAGCCGAAGCCCCGAGCGCTCGCGCCCGAACAGACCGAGGTGATCCCGTTCCTGCGGCATCTCGGGTTCCGACCGTCCGAGGCCCGCACCGGCGCACAGGCCTGCGCGCATCTGATCGCCGCCTCGCTCGACGTGCGCGTGCGCCACGCGATCCAGACGCTCGCGCCGCACGCGCGGAAGGTGGCGCCGACGGCGACGGGGTGAGGGCCGGACCGCGAGATCGCTCCTACCCCACCTCCACCATCGCCACCGCCATGGCGGCGAGGCCCTCGCGGCGGCCGAGGGCTCCGAGCTGCTCATTGGTCGTGGCCTTGACGGACACCTGCCCGGGCGTGATCCCGAGCGCCTCGGCGATGCGCTCGCGCATGGCGTCGCGATGCGGCGCGATCCGCGGGGCCTCGGCCACGAGCATGGCGTCGACGTTGCCGATCGTGGCGCGCGCTTCAAGCAGCTTGCCGGCGATCAAGCGCAGCAGCTCGAGGCTCGAGACGCCCTTCCACTTCGGGTCCCCGGGCGGGAAGTGCGTGCCCAGGTCGCCCAGGCTCACCGCGCCCAGCAGCGCGTCGCCGATCGCATGCAGCACCACGTCGGCGTCGCTGTGGCCCTCGAGGCCCCAGTCGGACTCGATGCGAACACCGCCCAGCACCAGCGGCCGGCCGGCGGCGATGCGATGGATGTCGTAGCCCATGCCCACGCGCAGACTCATGCACCCTCCGTGATCGCGGACTCGCCGCGCAGCCAGCGCTCGGCGAGCGCCAGATCGGCCTGTGTGGTGATCTTGGGGTTCGGTGTCTCGGTGGCCACGACGCGTACGGAGTGGCCCAGCGCTTCGATGATCGCGGCGTCGTCGGTGGCGGCGGCGCGCGCGACGGCGTGCGCGGCGTCCAACCAGTCGCGGCGGAACACCTGCGGGGTCTGAGCGGCCCAGAGACCCGCGCGCGGCACCGTGGCGGTGATCGCCTCGCCGCTCACCTGCTTGAGCGTGTCGGCCACGGGCGTGGCGGCGATCGCGCCGCCATGCGCGCGTGCCTCGGCCACGCAGCGCGCGATGATCTCGGGCGTGACCAGCGCACGTGCCGAGTCGTGCACCGCCACGACATCGCATTCGGGCGGCATCGCGGCGAGGCCGCGGGCCACCGAATGCTGGCGTTCGGCGCCGCCCTCGACCCACGCGTGCACCTTGCGCGGCGTCAGGCCGCTCGCCGACAGCAGGTCGCGCAACTGCCGCACGGGGCCCACCACGACGAGCGTGTCGATCGCCGCACAACGCTCGAACGCCGCGAGACTCCATGCGAACAGCGGCCGGCCGGCCAACGGCACGAGCGCCTTGGGCACTGCCGCGCCGAGCCGTGTGCCGGCGCCGGCGCAGAGCAGGATCGCGCCAGTGCTCATGCGACCTCGGTCACGGTGCCGCCGGTCATCGCCACGAGTTCGGCGGGCTCGAGCTTGAAGAGCGAGTTGGGGTGCCCGGCCGCAGCCCACAGGCCGGAGAGCGCGAGCAGATCGCGATCGATCAGCGTGAGCATCTCGGTCGCGTGCCCCAGCGGCGGGATGCCGCCGATCGCGAACCCCGTGGCCTCGCGCACGAACTTCGGGTTCGCCATGGCCACCGGCTCACCGCACGCCGCAGCGACCTTGGCGAGGTCCACCCGGTTCACGCCGCACGTCTCCACGAGCACGCCACGGCCCGTGGTCTCGCCGCGCAGCACCAGCGACTTCACGATCTGCGCCACGTCGCAGCCCACGGCATCGGCGGCGTCCCTGGCCGTGCGCACGGGGATCGCCAGCTCGACCACCGTGTGCGCGAACCCGCGCGCACGCAGCGCGTCCTGCACGCGCTGCGCGGCGTCGCTGAGCGGCGGAGCGGACTCGCTCATGAGCGTGGGGCCTGCTCCGCGGGGCGCGGCAGACGCGTGTCGGGCGACGCGGACTCGGGCCGGAGTGGCGCCACCTTGTCGCCCAGCAGCAGTTCGCACGCCTCACGCAGTGTGGTGAGCGGCACGCGCTCGATACGCGCGCCCTCGGCATCGGCCTGCTGTGAGGCGGGGAAGCCCACGCGAGCGAACCCCATCTGCGCGGCCTCTCGCACGCGTGCGTCGAGCCGCGGCACGCGCCGCAGCTCGCCGGACAGGCTCACCTCGCCCACCGCGAGCGTGCGCGACAGCACCGGCCGGCTGCGGAAGCTCGACGCGATCGCCAGCGACACGCCGAGGTCGGCGCCAGGATCGTCGAGCTTGAAACCGCCCGTCACGGTCACGAACACATCGTGCTTGCCGAGCTTGAGGCCCACGCGCCGTTCGAGCACGGCGAGCAGCACGGCGAGCCGGCGCGGGTCGTAACCGCTCGTCACGCGCTGCGGCGTGCCGTAGAAGCTGGTGGACACGAGCGCCTGCACCTCGACGAGCAGTGGCCGCGTGCCCTCGAGGCTCGCCACCACCGCCCCGCCCGGCGTGGCCTCGCGCGCGTCGGAGAGGAACGCCTCGCTCGGGTTGGCGACCTCGCGCAGTCCCGCGTCGAGCATCTCGAACACACCCAGTTCGTGCGTGGATCCGAAGCGGTTCTTGGCCGCGCGCAGCACGCGGTAGTGCTGGTAGCGCTCGCCCTCCAGGTAGAGCACCGCGTCGACCATGTGCTCGAGCACGCGCGGGCCGGCCACTGCGCCGTCCTTGGTGACATGGCCCACGAGGAACACCGGCGTCTGCGAGCCCTTGGCGTAGTGCAGCATGGCCAGCCCGCACTCGCGCACCTGCGTCACGGTGCCGGGGCCGCCATCGAGGTCGGCGCGCGACAGCGTCTGGATCGAGTCGGCGATCATCACGTCGGGCTTCACGGTCGCAGCGGACTCGAGCACGGTCTCGAGGTCGGTCTCACACAACAGCAGCAGCGTGTCGGGTACCTGCCCCAGCCGCTCGGCTCGCAACCGGATCTGCTGCTCGCTCTCCTCGCCCGATACGTACAGCACACGCTGGCCCGCACGGCCGAGCGCCATGGCGAGCTGCAGCAGCAGCGTGCTCTTGCCGATCCCCGGATCGCCGCCCACCAGCACGAGCGAGCCGGGCACCAGGCCGCCGCCCAGCACGCGGTCGAGCTCGCGCATGCCGGTGGACGTGCGCGCGGTGCTGGCCACCGTGACGTCGGCCAGCTTCATGGGGCCACGCGCCGCCGCGCTCGCGCCCGCGGGCACCCAGCGCGAGCGACTCGCATGCGGCGTGGCGGGTGAGGCGCTCGTGGCCGTGCCAGCGCGCGGCGCTTCGGCCGCGGTGTTCCACTCGCCGCAGGCGGAGCAATGCCCGAACCACCGCGGCTGCTCGTTGCCACAGGACGTGCAGTAGAAGTGGGTCTTGTCTGGTCTCGCTGTCTTGGAGGCTCTGCCGAGCTTGGCCATGCGGCCCCTCTCACTGGGGGCGGTGCGCGATCAGAAGATGGACAGGTTGATGTACTTCTTGGGGTTCTTCTTCAGGTCCTCGAGGACGGCCTTGAGCGACTTCACCGACTCGTTGACGTCCGTGTAGAGCTGCTTGTCGTTGACCAGCGCGCCCAACGTGCCGCTGCCGCGGTCCACCTTGCTCATCACGCTCTGCGTGCTGGCACTCAGGCTGTCGAGGCGCTGCGAAAGCAGCTCGAGATTGCGTGCCGACCGTTCCACGGAGTCGAGCGTGCGCTTGTACTGCGCCTCGCGATCCGCGGTGAGCGCCTTGGCCGTCCCCGTCACGGCCTCGGCATTGGAGAGCGTGCGCTCGAACACCTTGCGGTTCTGCTTGACCATCGCGTTCAGCTCGTCGCTCGTCTCACGGAAGTTGGCGAGCGACTTGTCGAGGTCGCCGCTCGCCTCGAGCCGGTCGGCGGCACGGTTGAGCGAGACGATCAGCCGGTCCACCGCCGCCATGCTGGTGCCGGCACTCGACATCACCTCGCCCATGCCCTGCTCGAAGATGCCGGCGATGGTGTCACGCTCGCCGTACGGCCGGCCGCCCAGCGTGAGGTCGACCGCGATCACCTTCTCGCCCATCAGCCCCACATTGCGGATCGCGACGCGGCACTGGTCCGTGAGCACGATGTCGGAGGCGAGCCCCAGGTTGACGATGACGCGGTCGCCCTGCAGCGCGATACCCTCGACGGCGCCCTTGCGAATGCCGTTGACCTGCACTTCGTCGCTCGGCCCCAGTCCGCCGGTCTGCGGGAACCGCACATGCCACACGCGCACCTTGCGGGCGAGCGAGAGGTCCTTGAGCCATGTCACGCCCCACACCAGTGTGACGAGTGCAAGGATCACCGTGAGCCCGACCTGGATCTCCGTTCTGCGCTTCACGAGCACGTCCTCTCTTTCAGACCCGGATGGGGCCCTCGCTCGAGCCCTCGATGAACTGTCGCACGAACGCGTCGCTCGTGCTGCGTGCCTCGTCCGGCGTGCCAGTGAACACCACGCGGCCATCGTGCAGCATCGCGAGCTCGTCGCCCACGTGGTAGGCGCTGTTCATGTCGTGCGTGACGACGATGGACGTGACGCCGATGCGCTGCTGCAGGGATCGGATGAGGCGGTTGATCACATCGGACATGATCGGATCGAGCCCGGTCGTGGGCTCGTCGTACAGCATGTAGGCGGGGTCCATCGCGATCGCTCGCGCCAGGCCGACGCGCTTGCGCATGCCGCCTGACAGCGAGGCGGGCTTCATGTCCTCGATGCCCGTCATGCCCACCCACTCGAGCCGCTCGGCCACGCGCTCGCGGATCTGCGACTCGGTCATGCGCGTGTGCTCGCGCAGCGTGATGCCGATGTTCTCGCCCACGGTCATCGAGTCGAACAGCGCGGCGCCCTGGAACAGGAACCCGAAGCGCTTGCGCACCTCGTTGAGCGGCCCCTCCTTGAGCCCGACCACATCGGTGTCGTCCACCTCGATCGAGCCCTCATCGGGCTGCATGAGTCCCATGATGTGCTTGAGGAGCACGCTCTTTCCGGTGCCCGAGCGGCCCATCACGACCACCGTGCGCCCCTGGGGGACGTCCAGGTCGACGCCGTTGAGCACCTGCTTGGCACCCAGCTTCTTCTTGAGCCCGCGGATCCGGATCATTCGGCGAAGATGAAGCGGAAGAGGACGTTGGCCAGCACGTAGTCGGACACCAGCACCAGCACGCACGACGACACCACGGCGCGCGTGGTGGCCACGCCCACGCCCTCGGCGCCGCCCTCGGTGCGGAATCCGTAGTAGCAACCCATCCATCCGATGATGCCGCCGAAGAACACGGCCTTGATCAACCCCGACCACAGGTCCTTCATGAAGAAGAACTGCTTGAGGCCCGTGACGTACGTGTGCGTGCTCACCCCCACGCTGGTGACCGCCACCACGTAGCCGCCGAACACCGCGATCGTATTGGCGAGGATCGTGAGCAGCGGCAGCATGACGATGGCGCCGACGACACGCGGTACGACCAGGTAGCGCACCGGATTGATCGCCATGGACTCGA
The DNA here is from genome assembly GCA_902826705.1 of uncultured bacterium. Classification (GTDB taxonomy): domain Bacteria; phylum Eisenbacteria; class RBG-16-71-46; order RBG-16-71-46; family RBG-16-71-46; genus CADEFY01. The sequence goes on along the minus strand of CADEFY010000106.1, from coordinate 4,082 downwards.
GTGCGTCCACCTGCTCCGTGACGCGCATGGTGCCCAGCTCGGCCGCGATCGCAGCGCCCACGCGGCCACCCACGATGAGCGCGGTGAGCACCGGGCCCAACTCGATGATCACCGACCGCAGGATCACGGAGCCGATGTACTTGAGCGGCACGACCGTGGAGAACTGGTACGCGGCCTGCACTGCCGACACGGCGCCCGTGAACAGGCTCACGATGAACACCAGCATCAGCGACTGCACGCCGATCATGTGCATCTGGTCCACCACGAGTCGGAACGCGCGCAGGCCGCGCAGCGAGTGGCGGAACGTGTCGATCACGAGCAGCGTGATCCGCCCCACCTCGGCGATGGAATCCAGCACGCGCGTGCGCGCGGCCTCATAGGTGCGCAGGGTCAGGGAGTCGTCGTCGGCCACGTCAGTACGAGGTCTCCGTGTCGGCCGGGGTGAGCGGCGAGTACGGCACGAACTTGGTGCAGTCGCGGATGAACGTGAGGTCGACGTCGTCCGTGGGACCGTTGCGCTGCTTGGCGATGATCAGCTGCGCCTTGCCCGGCTCCGGCGTGTCGGGTTTGTAGATGACCTCGCGGTACACGAACATCACGACGTCGGCATCCTGCTCGATGGATCCACTCTCACGAAGATCCGAGAGCTGCGGGCGGCCGCTGCCGCCGCGCTGTTCGACCGCGCGTGAGAGCTGCGAGAGCGCGATGATCGGAACGCCGAGCTCCTTGGCGAGCGCCTTGAGGCCTCGCGAGATCTGCGAGATCTCCTGCACGCGGTTCTCCGCGTGCGTGCTGGCGCGCATGAGCTGCAGGTAGTCGATCACGATCAGGCCCAGCTTGTTCTCCGCCTTGAGCCGGCGGCACTTGGCACGGATCTCGAGCACCGACTGCGCGGGCGAATCGTCGATGAAGATGGGCGCAGCCGTGAGCAGCCCGGCGCCGGTCGTGAGCCGCGGCCAGTCCTCGTTGCCGAGGTAGCCGGTGCGCACCCGGTGCAGCGGCACCTCGCTCTGTGAGCAGAGCAGACGCAGCGCAAGCTGCTCCTTGCTCATCTCGAGCGAGAAGACAGCCACAGGGATGCTGTACTTGATCGCGGCGTTCTCGGCCATGTTCATGACGCACGAGGTGTTGTGCACACAGATGTCGTTGGCGATGAAGTTGGCCCCTTCGGGCACTGTGAGATCGTAGACCTGCATCGCACCCACCGGCGTGATCTCGACGATCGGATCCCAGAACAGGTCCTCACTGGCGATGAACCTCAGGTCCGGATCCGCCAGAGCCGTGGCGAAGCGTTGGAGTCTCTCCCGAGCGATCGGGCGATTCGAGTGCGCGTTGTACCCTCGCCCGGAGTGCTCGCCAGTCTGCCGAGCGAGTTCGGCGACAGTGAGCGCCGAACGCTCTGCCGATGCCCGCACCTTGCTCCACACGTGCTGCGGCGGATTCCCGGTCATCGCATGGCGGTCGGCAGGGATCGGAGTCCAGCCGCTCTCGAAGCGCCGGGACTTCTCGCCCAGCCAACCGATCAGCATCTGGTAGCGCTGCACTTCCGCGGCCGCCGTGATCTCCACACGCCACGACTTCACCGTCTTGCGCCAGAACTTGGAGACGATGCCGAACCGGAGGAGCGCATGAGACAAATCGCGGGCCAGGGACTCGGACGCCACGGTGAACTCGATGCGTGGGTATCCGCCCATCGAGTAGATCGTGCCGTCGCAGCTGAACAGGATGCGGAGGAACTCCCCGAGCCGCTCGTGATCCCAGCGCCAGACGATGCTCGGAAGTCGCTTGGCCTCGGACTTGCGGCCCATGAGCTCCAATCCCACGAGCCAGGTGCTCAGTGGATTCCGCCTATCGCCCAGGGTTCCTGGAAGCGGGCGGTGTTCCGGCGCGCGAGACAATCGATAGGTGATCCCGTCGGGAGTGACACGCGGTGCGATCGTGGGAAACTCAGTCGCAAGGCACTCCATGAAGTCCGCGAGATGGTCCGGATCTGCGGTCGTGAAGTGCGGCGTCGTGCTGGACAGGCCGCCTTCGGCGATCAGATATGCGAGGAGTCGCACCCGCGTGAGCGGCCAGCTCGCATCAGTTCCTGCGACCGGCAGGATGCTCGGCACGCCGATCACGTCGCCGACGCGCAGATCATGCAATGGAGTCCAGCCCTCGACAGTCAGGAACGGGTGATGCCCCGTGACTTCGATACTGCGGCCGAGCTTGGTGGTCACGCGGAAACAGGGCTTGATGCCGCTGTCGATCCAAGCACCGACTCGCGTGCGTCGAACCGCACCGACCTCATCCACTCCGAGCACGCTGGGCATGCGCCGCAGCACGCACTCCTCGGCGGTGATGCGCTCGCCTGTGTCGGGATCCACGACGAGGGTGCGCCACGACACGCACTTTCCCATGGCAGGCCTCCCCGCCAGGATCACGAGGTCGCCGGGCTGCCAGCCGCTCGTGAGCTTGTCGAGATCGTCCCAACCGGTGGGCACACCAGTCACCTGCACCTTGCGCTCGAACAACTTCTGGATGTTGTCGAACGCCGGCTTGAGCAGGTCGCGGATGCTCGAGAACCCCTGGCGGATGCGCTGGTCGGTGATCCCGAAGATGCGCGCCTCGGCCTGGTCGAGCAGCACCGCGGTCTCCTCGTGCCCGCCATAGCACTGCTGCTGGATCTCGGTCGACGCCTTGATCAGCTCCCGCAGCACCGACTTGCTGTGCACGATGCGCGCGTGGTGCTCGAGATTGGCGGCCGTGATCGCGTGATCCATGATCTGCGCCAGCGCGGACGCTCCGCCCACGGCCTCGAAGTCGCCGCGGCGCTTGAGCTCCTCGGACACGGTGATCAGGTCGGCGGGTTCGTTGCGATTGAACAGCGCCACCAGCGCTTCGAAGACCTTGCCATGCGCGCTGCGATAGAACACGCGCGAGTCGATCATCTCGACCGCACGGCCGATCGCGCCGGCGTCGAGCATCATGGCCGCGAGGATCGAGCGCTCGGCGTCGAGTGCCTGTGGAGGCGTGAGCCCAGGCGCCTCGGTGATGGGATCTCGGAGTGTGTCGGACATGGGTGCCTCTTCGGATCCAAGGACCCGCTAGTCGGTCAGGTATTCCTGGGCGAGACGCTGCAGGTCGTCCCACACGGGCTTCTTCGCGCTGGGGCTGCGCAGGCAGTAGGCCGGATGGTACGTCACGATCAGCTTGGCGCCCTTCCATCGGTAGGTCTTGCCGCGCATGCCGGAGATCGTGGCGTTCTTGCTGCCCAGCAGCAGCTCGGCGGCGAACTTGCCCAAGCAGCAGATCACGCGCGGCTGCAGCGCCTCGAGCTGGCGCATGAGGTAGGGCGAGCACTGCTCGATCTCGTGCGGCATGGGATTGCGATTGTCCGGCGGCCGGCACTTGAGCACGTTCACGATGTACACGTTCTCGCGGTCGAGCTTGACGCCCGGGATCAGGCCGCGCTCGTCCATGCCCTTGATCATGGCCGTGAGCAGCTCGCCGGCGCGGCCCACGAACGGTTCGCCGCGCGCATCCTCGTCGGCCCCCGGCGCCTCGCCGACGAACACGATCCCGCTTCGCGCGCTGCCCACTCCGGGCACGGCGTTCGTGCGTGTGTTGCAGAGACCGCACTTCTCGCAGCCGCGCGCTTCGGTGGCCACTTGCCCGAGCACGGGCAGCGCCGCCGCATGCACCGCGTCGCGCGCGCCGGCCATGGCCGCTGGCCAGAGGTCCTGGGCGAATGGCGGCAGCACGACGTCGTCGGGGATGCGGGGCGTGGCGGTGGCGCGCGACATGGGTGCGGGCTCTTGGAGAGGGGGCGAGAACGCGGCGGGAGCAGCCGCAGCTCGGGCGGGAACCGGAGCGCGGGCCGGTGCAGCGAGCGCGGGCGACGGCGGCGCCTCGGCTGCGGCCGCATCATACCCACCCAGGTCGGGCAGCGCGATGCCCTTGGCGCTCGCGCGCGCGATGCCGCTGGCGAGCGCGTCGCCGCTGCCCGCCTCGCGCTCGAACGCCTGCCGCAGCGCGCGCGCGATGCTCGCGGCCTCCTGCCGCAGCTCGTGGCTCATCGCCGCACGCGCTTGCGCGCG
>CADEFY010000105.1 GCA_902826705.1 uncultured bacterium | reverse complement strand
CGGAAGCTGCGGCGGCCGCGAGTGTCGAAATGCGTGGTCAGGCCTTTCACTTCGAGCAGGACATCGGCGACTTCTCGGTCGACCGGCGCTGCCGGCGCCGCTACCGTCACCTCGGCCAACCCTCGGCCAAGCTCTTCAGCGCGGTGGCAGGCGGAGCGCTGGCCGTCGCCGGCGTCGTGGTAGGGCGGGTCGACGACGCACCGATCGATGCGGAAGGGGCATCGATCCGCGAAGCGGCAACCGGGCGGGGGCGCCAGCAGGTTCGGCGGGAGGCCCTCGATGGTGGCCAGCTTTCGGTCGCGGGCTCGATCCAGCCGTGGCACCGATCGCATCAGCCCGATCGTATAGGGGTGGCGGGGCGCACCGAAAACCTTGTCGGCCGGACCTTCCTCGACCACTCGGCCGGCATACATGACTGCGACCCGGTCGGCATAGCGCGCGACGATGCCGAGATTGTGGGTGATGATGACCAGCGTGATCCCGAGCCGGCGGGTCAGATCCTTCATGAGTTCGAGGATCTGAGCCTGGATAGTGACATCGAGGGCGGTCGTCGGTTCGTCTGCGATGATCAGCTTGGGATTGCAGGCGAGCCCGATCGCGATCATCACGCGTTGGCGCATGCCACCCGAGAACTGATGCGGGTATTGGGACAAACGCCGTTTGGCGTCCGATATCCCGACCAGCCCCAGCAGCTCGATCGCCCGCGCGCTCGCCGCATCTTCGCTCATGCCAAGGTGGATCTTGAGCGGCTCCATGATCTGCAGCCCGATCGTCAGGGTCGGGTTCAGGCTGGTCATGGGCTCCTGGAAGATCATCGAGAGGTCGCGGCCGCGCAGCGTCCGCATCTCGCTTTCCGGCAAGGTCAGGAGGTCGCGCCCATCGAACAGGATGCGGCCACCGGCGACCCGTCCGGCGGGCTTTGGTAGGAGGCGCATCACCGCGAGCGCGGATACCGACTTGCCGCAGCCCGATTCGCCTACCAGCGCCATGGTCTCGCCTGGTTGCACCGACCAGCTGACGCCGTCGACCGCTTTCACGAGGCCGCGTCCGGTGGCGAACTCGACTCGCAGCCCCTCGACGGAGATCAGCGGGACGACGCCGTCGGTCCTCGTCGGCATCGCTTCCAGAAGGGTGGCGCTCGGCATCCTCGATCCCGCGTCGGTACGACAGGATACACAGTATGTCCTGATCGGCTATACGGGCGGGCGCTTATCCTGCACTGCGGCATCGATCGCCGAGGGCGCGGGCCCTGGATGTGCAGGCGTCGCTCGATACCGCCGCGCTATACACCCGGGGTGCCGATTGCCGCAGCCGCGGCGAAGTCGCCCGGGTTCCCGGCGCGCGTCGTCCGGGCCGCGGCGCTGATCCTGCCGGTGAGGACGAAACCCTCGTAGCCCCTCGCTGCCACGTCGTCGCAGATCGCGCGGTAGCGGGTCATTCCGCCGGCATAGGGCATGAAGACGCGCGGCTTCCCGGGCACGTTCGCACCGAGATACCAGGAGTGCGTGACGAGCGGGAGCAGCGTGGCGTCGGCGGCCTCATTGACGTGCGCGACCCATCTCTCGACGGACTCCGGTGCCGCCTCGATGCGTTCGATGCCGTTCTCGCGCATGAAGGCGATGCAGTTCGTGATCCACTCCACATGCTGCTCGATCGCCACCGGAAGATTGCACAGCACCGAGGGGCTGCCCGGTCCGGTCATGGTGAACATGTTGGGAAACCCCGCGACCTGCAGCCCGAGATAGGTCTTGGGTCCGGCACGCCAGGCTTCCTTGAGCGGCAGACTGTCATGCCCGGTGATGTCGATCACACGGTCCGGCTGACGATCGACGCCGTCAGCCGCATCCACTTCCGAGGCGGCTCGCACATCGGCATCTCGCGCGCAAACCCGACGACGAATCCACCGTTCCTCGAGGATGCGGTCATCTCCCTGCTGCGCCTGAACGTCACGCAGTTGATCACGATTGGGGGCGACGACACGGCCTTCTCGGCGATGAAACTGGAGGAGAAGGCGGCCGGCCGCATCCGGGTCGTGCACGTCCCGAAGACGATCGACAACGACCTCGACCTGCCGCCGTACGTGGACACGTTCGGCTTCCAGACCGCGCGCCACCTGGGCGTGGAGATCGTGAAGAACCTGCTTGTCGATGCCAAGACCACGTCGCGCTGGTACTACGTGATCGCTATGGGGCGCAAGGCCGGACATCTCGCCATGGGGATCGGCAAGGCGGTCGGCGCCACGCTGTCGCTGATCCCCGAGGAGTTCCAGCAGCGGCCGATCAAGCTCAAGACGCTCACCGACACCCTCGTGGGCGCGGTGCTCAAACGGCTCACCACCGGCCGTCGCGACGGCGTGGCGGTGATCGCCGAGGGCGTCGTGCTCGACCTCGATCCGCAGGACCTGGCGCAGATCGAGCAGGCGGAGCGCGATGCGCACGGGCACCTGCGGATCGCCGAGGTCAACATCGGTGAGATCCTCAAGCACGCAGTGGAACAGCGCCTCGCTGAGTTCGGCATCAAGACCACGATCGTCGCCAAGAACGTGGGCTACGAGCTGCGCTGTGCCGACCCGATCGCCTACGACATGGAGTACGCCCGCGACCTGGGCTACTGCGCCGCCAAGTACCTGCTGCAGGGCGGCAACGGCGCGGTGGTCACCATGCAGGCAGGACACTTCGTGCCCGTGCCGTTCGGGCATCTGGTCGATCCCACGAGCGGCCGGCCGCGGGTGCGGCTGGTCGACGTGCACTCGGCACGCTATGCGATCGCGCGGCGCTACATGATCCGCCTGCGCCGCGACGACTTCGACGACGCGCACGAGCTGGCCAAGTTCGCGGCCACCGCCGGCATGTCGCTCGACGAATTCCGCGCAGAGTTCGGCTACCTGATCGACGACGAGCCGCCGTCGTTCATGCTCGAGGGCCCCGGCAGCCCCGAAGTGGAGAGCACCAGCGCCTGGTAGGCGCTACGCCCGCTCCTCCCAGATCGTGACCAGGTTCAGCACCACCTGCACCGACTGCTCCATGTCCTCCTCGGCCACCCACTCGAGACGCGAGTGGAACGCGTGCTGGCCGGTGAACAGGTTGGGCGTGGGCAGGCCGAGCTCGGACAGGATCGAGCCGTCGGTGCCGCCGCGGATCACCGCCTCCTCGGGCGTGAGCCCGGCACGGCGGATCGCCTCGCGCGCGTGATCCATCACCTGCGGATGCTGCTGCAGCACGTCGCGCATGTTGCGGTAGGTCGCCTTCACCGTGCAGGTCACGCTCGAGCCGGGCCAGTCGGCCACCGTGTCGCGCGCAAGCCGCTCGAGCCAGGCCTCCTTGTCGGCCAGGGCTACCGTCTCGAAGTCGCGGATGATGAACCGCACGCTCGTTCGATCGACGGTGGTGTCCAGGTGGTTCGGGTGCACGAACCCCTCGCGGTCGCGCGTCGTCTCGGGGGCCATGCCGTCGCGCGGCAGCCGGCTCAGGAAGTCGGCGGCCACCTTGATGCTGTTGACCATGCTGCCTGTGGCCAACCCCGGGTGGGTGTTGAACCCCTGGAACGTCACGGTCATCGAGTCGGCGCTGAACGTCTCGGAGTCGATCCGGCCCAACCCCTCGCCATCGAGCGTGTAGGCGCAGCGCGCGCCGAAGCGCGCCACATCGAAGTGCCGCACGCCTCGCCCGATCTCCTCGTCGGGCGTGAACGCCACTCGCACGGCGCCGCGCGGCACCTCGGGGTGCGCCACGAGCCACTCGATCGCAGCCATCGCCACCGCCACGCCCGACTTGTCGTCTGCGCCGAGCAGCGTGGTGCCGCTGGCGGTCACGATCGACTGGCCGCGCTTGCCCGCGAGCGCGGTGTGCTCGCTCACGCGGATCACCGCGGTGGGGTCGTCGGGCAGCACGAGATCGCGGCCATCCCAGTCGCGCCACACCACGGGCTTCACCCCTGCGCCGCTCATCTCGGGCGAGGTGTCCACATGCGCCACGAACCCGATCACCGGCACGGCGTGCTTGGGGGAGTTCGCGGGCAGCGTGGCCATCACGATGCCCTGCGCATCGCGCGCGGCGTCGGTGAGCCCCAGCGCCTTCAGTTCCTCGACGAGCACGTCGAGCAGTACGAGCTGCTTGGCGGTGCTGGGCGTGGTCTGGGAGTCGGGATCGGACTGCGTGTCGTAAGTGACATAGCGCAGGAAGCGCTCGAGCACGGACGTCTTCACGGGGGAGTCCTCGGTCAGAGTCGGGTGGCGGGGATGCGGCTGCCGCGGTGGCACGTGGTGCAGTTGACGACCGGCGGCTTGCCCTCGAGCCCGGGGATCGCGGGCAGCGTCTCCTGATTGAGCTTCTGCGTCATCGTCCACATCGCGCGCGCGACCTGCTTCTTGGCGCGGTCCTCCTTGGCCCACTCGCCCACCACATGGCAGTGGTCGCATCCCACGCCGAGGCTGCGCGAGAGGCCCATGTCCATCACGCGCACGAGCCGCCCAGCCGGCATGCCCTTGAGGACGCGGATGTCCTTGAACACGCTCTCGGCGGGCATGCTCTCGCGGCCCGCGATGCTGGCGAGCACGGTGCGCACCATGCTGTCGCGCACCGTGGCGAGGCTATCCGCCCCCGGCGGCGTGGGCTGTGCGTCGCCGAGCGCGGCGTGCACGGCGAGTGACGCGCAGAGCAGCGTGAGTGCGGCGGCGAGTCGGCGGATCGGCCGCACCAGCGTGCGGTGTGCGGCGTGCGGATCGGATGCGGACATGCGAACCCTCCTTCGGCGGCCGGCGAAGTTGCCGCCGCCAGCGTGGCCGACGCAAGATGCCGCGGCCACTCCCGACCGACCAAGGAGGACCCGACGTGGACGAACGCGTGTTCGCCGCCAGCCCCGACGCGATCGCGCGCGCCGCGGCGGTGGTGCGGAGCGGCGGCCTCGTGGCGTTCCCCACCGAGACGGTCTACGGGCTGGGGGCCGACGCCGGCGACGCTGCCGCGGTCGGGCGCATCTTCGCGGCCAAGGGCCGGCCCGCCGACCATCCGCTGATCGTGCACCTCGGCTCGGCCCTCGCGATCGACGCCTGGGCCGTGGACGTGCCGCGACTCGCGCGCGTGTTCGCGGAGCGCTTCTGGCCCGGTCCGCTCACGCTCGTGCTGCGCCGCGCCGCGGGCGTGCTCGACGCGGTGACCGGCGGGCAAGGCACGGTCGGCCTGCGCGTGCCGTCGCACCCCGTGGCGCTCGCGCTGATCGCGGCGAGCGGCCGCGCGCTGGCCGCGCCGTCGGCCAATCGCTTCGGCCGCGTCTCTCCCACCACGGCCCAACACGTGGTCGATGACCTCGGCGCCGATGTCGACCTGGTGCTCGACGGCGGCGCGTGCGCCGTGGGCGTCGAGTCCACGATCGTCGATCTGTCGGGTGACGCGCCGGCGATCCTGCGACCCGGCGGCCTCGCGCGCGAGGCCCTCGAGGCGGTGGCCGGCTGCGCAGTGCCCGTGCGCGCCACCGGCGTACGCGCGAGCGGCACGCTCGATTCGCACTATGCGCCGCGCGCCGCGCTGCGCGTGGTGGAGCCGGCTGCACTCGCCAGCGCACTCGCCGCCGCGCGCGCGCTCGGCACGCACGTCGAGGTGGTCGCGCCTGAGGCCGCCACGCTCTACGCGGCGCTCCGTGACGCCGATCGGCGCGGCGCCGAGCTCATCCTGGTGGCGCGGCCGGACGAGACCGGCATGGGCCTCGCCGTCGCCGACCGCCTGAGACGCGCCAGCCGAGGCGGCGGCGAGACTGCTTGACCATGACTGGTGAATGGGGTCATATGACCTACGATCATGGTCATCAAGAGTTCGAACCCCTTCGGGTCACGGACCCGCAATCGCACCCTGCTGGCACTCCGGCTCCTCGAGGAGAGTCATGCGCGCGAGCTGTCGCGCGTGCTCCAATGCAGCCTGCAAGGCGTCCAGGGCGCGCTTCGCTCACTCGAACGTGACGGCCTGATCGCGGCCCGCTCGGTCGGCCGGACGCGACTCTTCCGACTGGACCCACGCTACTTCGCGGCACGAGAACTCGCTACGTTCCTCGCACGTCTCCTCGAGCCCGACGACCAGCTCCGTCGCGCCACGAGTGGCCTGCGACGACGACCGCGACGAGCCGGCAAGCGGGGATGACTCGCGCGCGTACGCCACCCAGCGAACGGATCGCGTGGCTTGTCGGCAGCACTCTCGAACGCGCAGGCATCCGCGCAGTCCTGACAGGCGGAGCGTGTGCCGGGATCCACAGCCGTGGTCGGTACACTTCGCTCGATGTGGACTTCATCCTTCCTGCCGCCACGGAGCAGTCTGCGCTGGATGAAGCCATGAAGGGCGTTGGATTCCGGCGCATCCGTGACGGCTACCTGCATCGCGGATCGGAGATCCCTGTCGAGTTCCCTCTCGGCCCTCTGGCGATCGGCAGCGACATCAAGATCGCACCCATCCTCCTGAAGCGAGGCCCGCGCAGACTCCGCTTACTCTCCCCGACGGACTCGTGCCGAGACCGGCTGGCAGCCTTCTATCACTGGAACGATCGGCAGAGTCTGACTGTCGCGGTCGAGATCGCACTCGCGAATCGGGTGCTGATGACGCGGATCCGCGAGTGGAGCACCGTCGAGCGAGCTGGCGATCGGTTCGAGGAGTTCCGTGCTGCCGTCTTGAGCCGCCGTGCGACTCGGCGGGCTCGTGCCTGATCTCGGCTACCCGCTTCAGTGCAGCCGCTTGCGGCGGTTGCGCACGAAGTCGCGGAACACGTAGGCACCCAGATCGCTCGGATCGGTCTCGTAGATGCGCCCGTGGTTCAACTCGGTCAGCTTGCGCACGAAGTCGAGCAGCGTGGGATCCGCGGCGAGCATGAACGTGGTGATCGTGATCCGCTTGCGCCGGCACTGAGCCGCCTCGGCGAGCGTCAGGTTCACGATGCGGGGATCCAGACCGAACGGGTTCTTGTAGAGCCGACCGTGCTCGCGGATGCACGACGGCTTGCCGTCGGTGACCATGAAGATCTGCTTGTTGACGGTCTTGCGTGACTCGAGGATGCGCCTCGCCACCTGCAGCCCGGCGCGCGTATTGGTGTGATACGGGCCGGCCTGGATGCGCATGAGGTCCTTGAGCGGCACCTGAGTCGCATCGTCGCCGAACAGCACTACATCGAGCGAGTCCTTGGGGTAGCGCGTCTGGATCAGTTGCGTGAGCGCGAGCGCGATCTTCTTGGCCGGCGTGATGCGGTCCTCGCCGTACAGGATCATCGAGTGCGAGATGTCCACCATGAGCACGGTGGCGCATGCGGAGAGGTGCTCCTGCTCGTACACCTCGAGGTCGTCCTCGGTCACGCTCAGGTCGTCGATGCCGCCACGCTGGATCGCGTTGCGCATGGAATCGAGCGGCGCGAGGTTGGCGAGGTCGTCGCCGAACTGCCACGCGCGCGTCTCGGACAGCCGCTCCCCACCCTTGCCCGCGACCGGCGTGCGGTGCTCCCCGGTGCCGCCGGCCTCGAGGGAGCTGAACATCTCGTTCAGTGAGTCCTGGCGGATACGGCGCTCGCCCTTGGGCGTCATCTGGAATCCCTGCGGCGTGCGCTCGGCCTCGCCCGAGTCCTGCAGCAGCTTCTTGAACTGCTCGAGTCCGAAATCGCCGTCGAAGAACCCGTACTCGCGTCCGAAGTGGTCCATCCAGCGCAGCGCCTCGTCGACGTCCCCACCGGTCTGCAGCAGCAGGTTGCGGTAGATCTCCATCATCTGGCGGATGAACGCCTCATCCTCGGGCCGCGGCCCCTGCCAGTGCGTGTAGTCGAAGCGCATCGCGTGTCCTCAGTCGTCGCCGATGCCGGAGAGCATGCTCTTGAGCATGTCCTTGTACTCCGTGGCTGCCGTGTCGGTGCGCTCGCGCGACAGCATGCTGCTCTGGTGCAGCCCCTCGAGCACCAGCTCCATGGCCACGGCGTGCTCGTCGGCGTCGCGCGGCTCCATGTGCTGGGCCGCGAGCGCGCCAAGCCCCTGCACGCGCTCGAGCGCCGCGCGGTACTCGGGCTGCGGCGTGTCGTCGGCGAGCGTGATGTGATTGCCGCTCGAGAACCACTCCAGGATCGGACGGTATTCGCTCCCGGCCTGCGGCTCGGACTCCTCGGCCGCCGCGGCCGCGGCGCGCCGATTGCGCCGCGTGGGCTTGAAGGCGTCGGGGAACCGCTGCTGGAACAGCGCCTTCACGCCACGGCCGAGCAGGGCCCGCGCCACGTTGGCCGCGCCCTCCTGCTCGCCTTCGAGCACGAGCTCGACCTTGCCGCTGACCGCGCTCACCGCGTGGTGCAGATCGCAGACGCGCGTCGTCACGCGCGACTCGCCCGTGGCGAGTCCGCGCCGCTCGGCATTGCTCACCAGGTTCTCCATGAGCGAGATGGTCAGCCGCGCCGAGACGCCCGAGTTCTGATCCACGTACTCGCTGCGGCGCGCCTGGATCGCCACCTCCTCGACCAGCTCGCGCATGAACGCGGGCACCGTCACCTCGACGCCGCTCGCGCGCCGGACCCAGGCCTCCTGGGCCGTGATGGTCATGCCCTGCTCGCGCGTGAGCGGGTAGTGCGTGAGGATCTGCGAGCTGATGCGGTCCCGCAGCGGTGTGATGATGTTGCCGCGATTGGTGTAGTCCTCGGGGTTGGCCGAGAACACCATGGCCACATCGAGCGGGATCCGCACCGGGAAGCCGCGGATCTGGAAGTCCTTCTCCTCGAGGATGTTGAGCAGCCCCACCTGGATGCGCGGCTGCAGGTCGGGCAGCTCATTGATCGCGAAGATGCCGCGGTTGGCGCGCGGGATGATGCCATAGTGGATCACGCGCTCATCCGAGTAGTCGAGCCGCAATGTGGCCGCCTTGATCGGATCGAGATCGCCGATCAGGTCGGCGATCGTCACATCGGGCGTGGCGAGCTTCTCCTGATAGCGCGTGTCGCGATGCAGCCACGCGATCGGCGTGGCGTCGCCCAGCGTCTCGACCTGATGGCGCGCGTGGTGCGTGAGCGGCTCGAGCGGATCGCTGTGAAGCGGGCATCCCGCGATCTCGGGCACCCACTCATCGAGGAACTGCACGAGCGCACGCAGCAGCCGCGTCTTGGCCTGCCCGCGCAGCCCGAGCAGGATGAAGTCGTGGCGCGACAGCAGCGCGTTGACGATCTGCGGCTCCACCGTGTGCTCGTAGCCGATCACGCCGGGGAACAGCGGCTGGCGCGACTTGAGCCGCGCGATGAGATTGTCGCGCAGTTCGTCCTTCACGGAGCGCGTGCGGTGGCCGGCGGCCTTGAGTTCGCCGAGTGTGCGGGGCATGGGCATGAAGAGGTCTCCGGAGAAGGCGCGAGCCGAGCCGATCGGGTGGCGAGCGAGCATCCTATCGGATGCAGCGGGCCCTCGCCGCGATGCTCACAGGGACTTGACGCGCGCTCGGTGCGCGAGTTGTCGCCGGGCGATCGCTGGCGGAATCTCCGGCGATGCTGCGAGAACCCGCCCTGCACCGGCCCGCCCCCGGCACCAGTCACCCCCCGCGCGACCCCGCCCGGGTGGCCGAGACGCGCGCGGTGCTCGCCGAGCTGGCGCGTTTCCCCACGATCGCCGCACGCCGCGCCGCGCCCGACGCAGCGGCGCTCGACGC
>CADEFY010000104.1:8377-9687 GCA_902826705.1 uncultured bacterium | reverse complement strand
GATCCGGGCTTCGATGCGATCATGATCGAGATCCGCATCCATGAGGGGCGCTTCCGCCAGGTGCGCCGCATGTGCGAGGCGGTGGGCCTCGAGGTGACCGGACTGCATCGCGTGGCCTACGGCCCGCTGCGCCTGGGGCCGCTGCCGCGTGGCGAGTATCGCGAGCTGGGGCACGAGGAGGTCGAGATGCTGCGTCAGGTGTCGGCGCGGCCGATGGCACGTTCGACCCGGACGCGCGGAGGGCGCGCGGCAGACGAGGCCAAGCGCCGGGCGCTCTACATGCACGGCACCGACCCCGAGGCACCACCCGAGCCGCGTGCGAGTGGCCGCGCACATCCCGGCGCCGCGCGCGACGACCGCCGCACGCCCTGGGGCGCGGCACCGCCCGCCCGCCGCGGCCGCCCCGCGCCGCCGCGCTCTGCGGAGGACGACGGGGAAGAGGACATGGAAGAGCGCTGGGGGCCCGGCGCGGACGCGGGCGCCGAGGAGCGCTTCGAGCCGCAGTGGCCGGTGCGCGCCGATGGCCGCCGCGGCGACGCGGACTTCGTGGCTCGCAGCGGCGACGCGCGGCGCCCGTCGCGTGACGCGCGCCCGATGCGCAGCGAACGCCCCACGCGTGACGCGCGCCCCTCGCGGGGCGAGCGCCCCGCGCGTGACGCGCGCCCCTCGCGGGGCGAGCGCCCCATGCGTGACGCGCGCCCGTCGCGCAGCGAGCGCCCCACGCGTGACGCGCGCCCGTCGCGCGGCGAGCGCCCCACGCGTGACGCGCGCCCCTCGCGCGGCGAGCGCCCCACGCGCGGAGCGCCGGCCACGCACGCGCGCTTCGCCGACGCGCCGCGCGGCCGCACGGCCCCCGGGCCGCGCGGTCGCGCTACCGACGCGCCCCGCGGCCGCGCGGGCGAGCGGCCGACTCGCGGTCGTCCGGCGGCACCCGAGCGCGGCCGACGCGATGCTCCCGCGCGCGATCGCCGCGAGGCGCCATCGCGCGGATCGGCCCAGCGCACCGACCGTCGTGGGCCCGCCCGCCCACAGCGCGCGCGGGATGCAACGCGACGTGGTTCCGGGCGACCTTCGGGACCCTCCTCGGGGGGACGGCGCGGCGGCGGCACAGGTCCAAGACGCCGAAGGGGTTAGCGCCTCGAGTCCCGCTCGGGGACGGGCCGCGGGCGGCGCCCCACCGGGCATTCCGCCCGGCGCCGGACTGCGGAACGCCGCTTGCCCATGGATGAGGTGCGACACGTCATGACCGGGCGCCCCACGACGGGGCGCCCACTCCTCTGCGCCTCACGACGCCCGCTGCGCCCAGGGCC
>CADEFY010000104.1:0-8361 GCA_902826705.1 uncultured bacterium | reverse complement strand
GCTCCACCGGGACCGCGTGCGACTCGACCTCCTCCAGCCCTCGCTTCGCCCGACCGCGACCGACGCCGGTGGGACCCCGCCCCGCGCCGACGGGGTAGGAGGAGGCGTCCATCCGCGTGTGGCGACTGCAGCCGTCCCAGAGCTGCGCCGCGCCGGCTGGCGCGCGTGGCTGGTGCTGATCGCCGCCGCGTGCTCGCTGCTGGGGCAGGGCGAGCGCGCTGCGGTCGACGCCCGGTTCCGCTCGCCCAGCATGACGCTGCTCACCTACTGGGAGGCGCTGCGGCAGGGCGATGCCGCCGAGGCCTTCGAATGCTTCGTCGAGGGCCGGCACGACCTGCCGCTGCCCGGCCAGTTGTGGTTCCTGCCGCCGACGGACGACTTGTGGCTCGAGGGCTGGCGGCTCTCCAGCGCGACCGGCGGGCGGGTGCAGCTCACGTATGAAGTGCACTACATCCCGTCCGGTCTCGAGGAGGAGCGCCTGTTCCGCACCGGCAACGAACTCGTGCGGTTGAAGGGCGAGTGGCGCATCGTGCGTCCACTCGGCGAGGCGAGCATGCCGGAGTGGAAGCCGGTCCCCGGTCCCGTTGACATCTGATCGGCGCGGCCGCACGCTCGGCCGACTCCGTGACGACTGACCGAAGAGGACCCGCATGAACCGACGTGTCGCACGCGCGCTGATGGCCGTCGCCCTGCTGGTGGGCGCCGCACACCCGGCCTCGGCCACCAAGTACGCGGGGGAGTTCCTGCGGATCCCGGTCGGCGCCCGCGCGATGGGCATGGGCGGCGCGTTCGTCGCCGTCGCCGATGACGCCACCTCGCCCTATTGGAACCCCGCGGGCATGGTCTACCTGCCCTATCGCGAGGCGTTCCTGCAGCACGCCGAGCAGTTCGGCTCGCTCGTCAACCACGACTTCGGCGCCGTCGTGCTGCCCATGAAGGCCGAGGGCGACCGCCGCGCCGCGTTCGGCGTGAGCGGCACCTGGGTCGGCGTGCAGGACATCCCGATCACGCCGCGTCCAGGCGGTCTGCAGCCGGGCGACTGGCTCGACTACGGCACCGACAACGACCCGACCACCCCGGGCAACGGCCAAGACAACGGCCGCTGGGACCCGGGCGAGCGACTGCTGCTGACGAGCGATGACCTCGTGCTGGCGAGCAGCACGGACATGGCGCTCGGCCTGTCGTATGCGCGGCAGCGCGGCGCGCACTGGGCGTTCGGCGGCACGCTCAAGCTGGTGCGCCAGAGCCTTCCCGACACGCTGCCGGGCGAGCACGTCACCTCGTTCGGCGCCGGACTCGACGCGGGGCTGCTCTACATGCCGAGCGACGCGGTCACGATCGGCGTCGTGGCCAAGGACCTCACCACCACCTACATCACCTGGAGCAACGGCGCGCGCGAGATCGTCGCGCCCACGCTGTCGACCGGCGCGTCGTTCCAGTTCAAGCCCGCGGAGCGCCACGCGCTGACATGGGCGTTCGACCTGGGCTGGGGGTTCGAGGACCGCGGCTACGACTCCCAGCTCTCCATGGGCGCCGTCACCGCCGACGTGCGCACCGGACTCGAGTACTGGTACCGCAACACGCTCGCGATCCGTTCGGGCCTGGGTGGCAAGGACCTCGCGATGGGGCTGGGGCTGCGCTACAAGCACTTCGGCATCGACTACGCGGCCTCGCTGCACCGGTTCTTCGCCAAGGACGATGACGCGTTCCCCGACGATCGCAATCTCGATGCGACGCATCTGGTGAGCGCCTCCCTGAGCTGGTAGCGCGCCCCGCAGTGCGCTCGCTTGACCCCCCCGCGCACGGTCGATAGCGTGCCCGTGCCCTCTCACGATGCCCGTGTGAGCGGCCCATGGAGGAGGCGGGGCGCGTGCGCAAGGTTCTCGGGCTGGTGCTGTCGGGCGGGACGGGCGAACGGCTCGGGGCACTGAGCGCCGAGCGCGCGGTGAGTGCGCTGCCGTTCGGCGGCAAGTACCGCGTGATCGACTTCGCGCTCTCCAACTGCTGCCACTCCGGGCTCGACCTGGTGGGCGTGCTCGCACAGCACGCGCCCGCCTCGCTCAACGACCACATCGGCGCGGGCCGCTCGTGGGACCTGGACCGCCGTTCGGGCGGCATCTTCATCCTGCAGCCCTACCAGACGCGCAGCCACGCGGGTTGGTACCGCGGCACCGCGGACGCGATCACGCAGAACACGGATTGGATCTCGGAGCAGGATCCGCGGCTCGTGCTCGTGCTCTCGGGTGATCACGTGTACCGCATGGACTACCGCGCGCTGCTCGACGCCCACGACCGTCGCGGTGCGCGCGTCACCGTGGCGGTGACACCCGTGCCGTCGAGCGAATCGGCGCGCTTCGGCATGGTGTCGCACGACGGCGACGGCCGCGTGACCGCGATCGAGGAGAAGCCGCGCACCACGCACGCCACACACGCCAACATGGGCGTCTACGTGTTCGAGTGGGCGCTGCTCAAGGAGATGCTGCGCGTGCGCCCGGTGGACCTGGTGCTCGACGTGCTGCGGCCGCTGCTCGAGGCGGGGGAGCGCGTGAACGCGCACACGTTCGATGGCTACTGGGAGGACGTGGGCACGGTGGCCAGCTACTACCGCGCCTCGCTCGATCTGGTGCGGCCGCACGCGCGCCTCGCGCTGCACGATCCGCGCTGGCCGATCCTGACGCGCGACGAGGAGCGCATGCCGGCGCTCATCCGGGAGGCGGCCTCGATCACCGACAGCCTGATCGCGAACGGCTGCCGGATCGAGGGCACGGTGGAGCGCTCCGTGCTGTTCGCGGGCGTGCACGTGGGCGCCGGAGCGCACGTGACCGACTCGGTGGTGTTCGCCGACACGCGCATCGAGCCGCGCGCCCGCGTCGACCGCAGCATCCTCGACAAGTACGTGCGCATCGGCGAGGGCGCGATCGTCGGCGAGGAGGCCGGCGCGCCGCCCGAGGGCATCGAATGGCTGGCGGGCCTGTGCGTGATCGGCAAGGACTCGTGGGTGCCCCCGGGCGGCCGCATGCAGCGGCCGAGCCAGCTCGGCGTGGGCGGCCGCTACGAGGACTTCCGCGACGGCGTGCTGCCGCCTGGCGCGCAGGTGAAGGACCGCCACTGGTACGAGGAGATCCGATGAGCCGCTACGCGTTCATCCTCGCCGGCGGGCAGGGCACGCGCCTCTGCCTGCTTTCGGAGCGCCGCGCCAAGCCGGCGGTGCCGTTCGGCGGCAAGTACCGCATCATCGACTTCACGCTCTCCAACTGCGTCAACTCGGGGCTGTTCGATGTCGGCGTGCTCACGCAGTACCGGCCCACGTCGCTCAACCAGCACATCGGCATCGGCCGGCCATGGGACCTGGACCGCTTCCACGGCGGCATCCAGCTGCTGCAGCCCGCGCCCGGGTCGTTCGCCGCCGACTGGTACCAGGGCACGGCCGACGCGATCTTCCAGAACCTGCTGCACCTGAAGCGCCGGCGCGTCGACGAGGTGCTGATCCTGTCGGGCGATCACGTCTACCAGATGGACTACAACGTCCTCTACGCGTTCCACCGCAGCAATCGCGCCACGCTCACGGTGGCGGTGACCGAGGTGCCCGAGGCGGAGATCGGCGAGTTCGGCATCCTGCAGACCGAGCCCAACGGCCGCATCACCGCGTTCCACGAGAAGCCCAAGGCCCCGGTCGGATCGCGGCTCGCCTCGATGGGCGTGTACCTGTTCGATCGCGAGCACCTGATCCGCTGGCTCGTGGAGGACGCGGCCATGAAGGATTCCTCGCACGACTTCGGCAAGGACCTGCTGCCGCGGCTGGTGGCGCGCGGCGAGGGCGTGTTCGCCTACCGGTTCCAGGGCTACTGGCAGGACGTGGGCACGCTCGACTCGTTCTACGCTGCCAACCTGGCCTTCCTGCAGGATCCGCCGCCCCTGCAGTTGGGCGACCCGACGCGTGTGCTGCACACGCAGAGCGCCGACCGCCCGCCGGTGCGCGTGCTCTCGGGCGCCCGGGTGCGCGACAGCATGGTGGCCAACGGCTGCACGATCGAGGGCGAGGTGGTGAACTCGGTGCTGTTCCCGGGCGTGGTGGTGGAGAAGGGCGCGGTGGTGCGCGACAGCATCGTGATGCACGACGTCCGCGTGGCGCGCAACGCGGTGCTCGATCGAGCGATCCTCGACAAGGCGGTGCAGGTGGGCGAGGGCGCCCGTGTGGGCCACGGCGACGAGTCCACGCCCAACCGCGCGTGCCCGCAGCATCTGTCGAGCGGCCTCGTGCTGATCGGCAAGGAGGCGCGGCTGCCCGCCGGCATCACCGTGGGCCGCAACGCGCGCGTCGGTTCGGGCGTGCAGGAGGATGACTTCACCGCGCCCGTGCCCGCCGGGGGCGTCGTCGACGGCCCCGACGCGATGCACTGAGCGCCGCGCGCGTGACTCCCGCTCCGATCCGCGTGGGCCTCGCGGGCGCCGGACCGTGGGCCGAGCGTGCGTACGCGCCCATGCTGGCGGCCGGGCCCGAGACGCGACTCGAGTGCGTGTGGGCACGCCGGCCGGAGGCGGCCGCGGCACTTGCCTCGGTGCACGGCAGCGAAGCGGTCGCGTCGTTTGCGGAACTGCTCGCCCGCTGCGACGCCGTGGCGTTCGCCGTGCCGCCCGATGTGCAGGCGGCGCTCGGCGTGCAGGCCGCCGAGGCGGGCCGCGCGCTGCTGCTCGACAAGCCGCTGGCGCTCACCCTGGCCGACGCCGAGCGGCTCGCCGCGGCGGTGACGGCGAGCGGCGTCGTCACGCAGGTCATGCTCACGCACCGCTTCCGGCCGGCGGCGCGGGCGTTCCTCGAGGAGGCGCGCGCGAGCGGCGCGATCGGCGCACGGCTCGCGTTCCTGAGCGGCGCATTCGTACGCGGGCCGTACGCCTGCGCCTGGCGCCGCGAGCACGGCGCGCTGCACGACCTGGGCCCGCATGCCTTCGACCTGCTCGATGCGGCCCTCGGCCCGATCGAGTCGATCGTGGGGCGAGGCGATCCGCGTGCGTTCGTCGCACTGAGCTGCCGCCACGCGAGTGGCGCGGTGAGCGAGGTCACGCTCTCCGGCGTGATGACCCTGCCGCAGTCGGTGTTCGAACTGGAGCTCTACGGTCCGAACGGCCGGCTGGCGTTCGATGCCGTCGCGGCCTCCTCCGAGGAGCCGTGGTCCGCGGCGCGCGCCGCGTTCGCGGCGGCGTTCCGCACGGGGCGGCCGGGAGCCCTCGACGTGCAGCGCGGGCTGCTGCTGCAGCGATGGATCGACGCGGCGCTGCGGAGTCTCGCCTGACCCGGAGCGGGAGCGATCAGCCCGGCAGACGCAGGCGCTGACCGGCCTGGATGGCGCTCGACTGCAACTGGTTCGCCTTGCGCAGCGCCTCGACACTCACGCCATGGCGGCGCGCGATCGCGGACAGCGTCTCACCGCGCCGGACCGTGTGCGTCGTCGCGCGCGCGGGCTTCGCATCCGACCGCTTCGCCTTCTCGGTCGCGGGCGCCTCGAGGTCCGCGGGGGCCTCGTTCGCGGCCACGGCCGCATCGGCCGCACGGATCGTCAGCTTCTGGCCGCGCTGCACCGTGCCCTTGCGGGACGTGATGCGGTTCCACTCGCGCAGCTCCGCCACACTCACGCCGTACTGCGATGCGATCGACGTCAGCGATTCGCCCGCCTTCACCGTGTGACGGCGCGCGACCGGCGCAGGGGACTGCTCGAGCACGATCGGCTCGGTGCTCGTGGTCAGGCTCGCCACGCTGGCGTCCGCCGCAGGGGCTGGGGCGGCGGCGACGGGTCCCGCCACGCCGCGCACGCGCAGCCGCTGGCCGGGGCGCAGGCGGTCGGACTTGAGCGCGTTCCACTGCCGCAGGTCGGCCGACGACACGCCGTAGATCGCCGCGACGCTCGCGAGCGTCTGACCGCGGCGCACGGTGTGCGACGTGCGCTCCAGCGTCTCGCTGTTGCCATTGACGCGCGCGGGCAGTCCGATGCGGCGCTCGGGCACATAGGCCGTGGACGCGCGCGGATCGACCGCGGGGTCGAGCACCTCGGGTGTGGGCGCGCGGAACGAGGCGGGGATCGTGATCACTCGGCCGCGCTTGAGCGGCTTGGCCTTGGAGATGCCGTTGACACGCGCCAGTTCGCGCGCGCTGACGCTGTACTCCTTGGCGATGCCCGCGAGCGTCTCGCCGCGCTGCACCTTGTGGCGCACGGTGAGGTCGGCGGCGGGCAGCTTCTCGCCCTCGGCGATGCGCCCCATGAGCGCCTCGCCCGTGCCCGCCGGAACGCGCAGCGTGGTGACACCGTTGGCGCCGCGCGCCGTGGCGCCGCGGAACGCGGGGTTGAGGGCCTGCAGTTCCGCCACCGTGCACCCCGCCAGCTTGGCGATGCTGCGCAGGTCGACCGCGCCCTTGAACGCCAGTTCGTCGAACGCCATAGGCTCGTCGAACTCGATCTCGGTGAAGCCGTAGCGGGCCGGGTCGCGCGAGATCGCGAGGGCGGCCATGAACTTGGGCACGTAGTCCTCGGTCTGCTGCGGCAGCCGAAGGTTCCAGTAGTTGGTCGTGCCCTGGGCCTTCATGGCGCGCAGCACGCGGCCCTCGCCGGCGTTGTAGGCCGCCAGTGCCAGCGGCCAGTCGCCGAAGATGCCGAAGAGGTGCTTGAGGTAGCGCGCCGCGGCCACGGTGGACTTCTCGGGGTCCTTGCGCTCGTCCACCCACTGGTTGACGTGCAGCCCGAAGAGCCGCGACGTGCTGGCGAGGAACTGCCACGGGCCGACCGCGGCAGCGTATGAGCGCGCGTTCACGTTGAACCCGCTCTCCACGTACACCAGGTGCACCAGGTCGGGCGGCATGCCCTCCTTCTGGAGCACGTTGCGGAACAGCTCCATGTAGCGCCCCGAGCGCTTCATCCAGCGCTCGAACGTGCTGCGGCCGTTGCCGGTGAAGAAGCCGATCCACTTCACGACATCGGCGTTCATCTGCAGCTCGATGTCCTCCGTGGCGACCTGCTCGAGCACCTCGCGCTCGCTGTCGGACTCCTGCTCGGGGACCGGCAGGGGGGCGGTGCCGGGGCCATAGCGGCCCTGGGGCACCGCGGGGACCACGACGGAGTCGCGTGGCACGGCGGGTGCGTCGGCGGCGTGCACGACTCCAGTGGGGAGCCCGGCACAGATCGCGGCGGCCAGAAGGGCCCGCCGGAGGGTCTGGCGGAACGTCATGTCGGACTCTCCTCGGAAAGGACCATCCGTGGATCCAGAAGGCTCGGGGAATCTATCGGCCACGGCGTGCAGCCTGCAACGCAGGGAATCGTCAACTTGCAGCGTCGGGCTCCTGGACCTCCCCCGGCGACCGTTGCACGGCCTCGAGGTCACCCCGGACCTCGCAAGAGCGATGCCACAACCCTCTCTCTCGTTGACACTTGCAGCGTGCTTGGCTAGCGTGGCCGTCGTTCCCGCACATGGAAGTCCGCGGGCCCTTCGGGGCCGTCGGGAGGGAGCCCCTCGATGAACGTGGCGAGCACGTCCACCCGCCGGTGGGCCGTGTCCACACACACGGATGGTGAAGCGCTGACCGCCGGCATCTCCGGCGACCAGGTCGACTTGGTGCTGCTCGGCATCCCCGTGGGATTCACGGCCGCCGAGATCGAGGGCTGGCTGCGCGACCTGGCGGGCGTCGCCGCCGAGACCTCGCGCACCGACACCCGCACCCGTGCGATCCCGGCACTGCTCCACCACACGCTCACGGGACTGCTGTTCTCGCACGCCGAACTGTGGTCGCGCGCGGGGGTCCAGGATCCCTGCTCGGCGGTGTTCGTCGACGCGCCCGACGGCGCGTCGTTCGGCTGGGTGGGCCGCGCGGACGCGCGCGTGCGCATCGACGGGCGCGACTACGCGCCGCAGTGGGTGCACGTGCGGGACGAGGAGGGGCGCGAGGCGCGCGCCGCGATGCTGCCGCCCGGCGTGCGCGCCGAGGTGACACTCGAGCACTGGCCGGGCGGACGCGATGCAGGCCAGGCGTCCGTGCGGATCGAGGCCGATTGGGGC
This sequence comes from uncultured bacterium, assembly GCA_902826705.1. Lineage (GTDB taxonomy): Bacteria > Eisenbacteria > RBG-16-71-46 > RBG-16-71-46 > RBG-16-71-46 > CADEFY01. Next base: position 321 of record CADEFY010000104.1, on the reverse strand, counting down.
GTGCCCGCCGTGTCGGAGACCGTCGCGCCGACGAGCCCGGCGCCGGTGGCTGCCGCGCAGCCCGAGGCGCCGGCCGAGGCGGCCGCGGCGCCGGCCGCGATGCAGGAGCTCGCGGTCGAGACGCAGGCGGCGGCACCCGAGTCCGCCGCAACGGCCACGCCCATCGAGTGGCCCGCGTCGTTGCCCACGCAGCAGCCCGGCCTGCTCGCGCACGCCGACGCGGCGACGACACCCGCTCCCGACACGACCCCGGAGCCCGCCCCGCCGCACCCGGTCGCGCGCTGGCTGGGCCGCATCACGAACCGGGGGCGGCCTGACGAC
>CADEFY010000103.1 GCA_902826705.1 uncultured bacterium | reverse complement strand
TCGCCCGCCGTGTACCCGAGCTTCTGCATGTTGCTGATCTCTTTGGCGGTGAGGCGGCGGTGCGTCGCGCCGCCCGGCATCGAGCGGCGGGCGTCGTCCATCAAGCGCGAGGAGTAATCCATCATCGCCTTCACGCGGTCGGGGTCCGCCTCCGCGAGGTTCCATCCGGGCAGCGGCTGGATCGCCCTGGTCGGGAGCGCCGGCGTGTTCCTGCAGGACGACCGATCGGACTTCTCGCTCTCGTCCCGCTCGGTCCAGACGGATGAGAGCGATCCGCGCCCTCTGCAACGGGACCTCCATCAGGACACGGACCGCCGGATCAGCGACCGCCTGCTCGATCTCTCGATCTCGCCCGCGATCGGACGGGTCCGGGATGCGACCTCGGTGTTCCGCGCGCGGCTGCTCCTCGACCGGCTCGATCGCGACCGTAGGCTCATCCGGCCCATTCGAACCCAGGATGTTCATGCACTCGCCGAGCGCTTCTTCCTCCAGACGGCGTACTCGCAGGTGCATGACCAGCCCGACAAGGCGTTCTGGAGCGCTCTCGAATCGTGGCTCGAGTCGGAAGGGCTCCTCGACGGCTCCGGCATGGATGCGTGGAGCCTGCTGCATGGTCTCGAAGCCGTGGTCGTGGCAGGAGGCCGGGTGCGGCACGACGTCGGCGCTTCGATCGGGCCCACGCTCACGTCGCGGCATCATCGGTCCACGCGGGAAGATGACTGGTCCAGTTCAGACCGCCTCGCGCGAGGAGACTCCCTGATCGATGAAGTCGGTGCGTCGGGTGCGGTCGAGACGACCGAGGATCAGGATGACCTGCTCTGGGGAGTGGCCGCGGAGTGGCACCGGCCGGTCGGTATGCGCACGCAGGTGGATGCGAGCTTCAACGCGTACCTGGACACCGATGGCACTCCAGACGAGGGCCGCTATCAGACGCAGGCCAGTGTGGTGCACCTGGTCGGGGAGCGTTGGGCGGCCTGGGGCACCCTGTCCCATGATCGCCAGCCGCGATTCGCCGGGGGCGGTTCCGGCTACTGGGGCGTGCACGCCAACGCGGGCATCGCCTGGTACCTCGAGGACCACTGGAGCCTGGGCCTCGATGTGAACCACTTGCAGGACTCCAGGGCGAGCGACTTCTACCGCGGGACCTCTGCCACGCTTCGCGTCGACTTCCGCCGCGGCGCGCTCGACGCCCCCGGGCTCATCGATCCGGTGCGGCCGTTGAACTGAGTGCCCGGCCGCCCGCGGCGGCGGGGCTCAGTGCCCGCCGCCGCGTGACGGCCGCGCGTTCCACAGGAACAGCATCAGGATGCCGCCGATCGCGGCGAAGCCGATCATGCTCGGGCCCCACGCGCCCCAGCCGTAGCGGTCGAGCAGCCAGCCGAGTCCCGCACCGGTGAACGAGCCGCCCACGTACTGCATGCCGTCGAACATGCCCGCTGCGGTGGCGGCGGCGCGCTTGCCTCCGAAGTCCATGGAGGCGGTGCCCGAGAGCATCGAGTGCACCATCGAGATCGCGAGCGAGTTCACCGTGAAGGCCGCGATCACCCAGTCGAGGCTCGGCGCCTTCCACACGATGTACAAGCAGATCACCTGGAGCACGTAGCCGATGAACGCCACGGGCGGCCGGCGGTGTCCGAACAGCTTGTCCGAGGCGAACCCGGCCACGAAGGCGCCGGCGATGCCGGCCAGCACCACACCCGCCGCACCCTTCTGGAAGATCGGATGGTCGAACGGCAGGTGCTGCACCTCCTGCATGTACCGCGGGAACCACTGCTCGAAGCCGTGGCGCACGAAGCCGGTGCAGAACTCGGCCGCGGCGATGGTGATCGCGACCGGGTTGGTGAACACCTTGCGCGCCACGTAGGAGAACGTGATCTTCTCGGTGTCGCCGCTCGTGGCGTCCTGCGGGTCGAAGTCGGGCAGGCCCGCGTCCTTGGGCGAGTCCTGCACCACGCGGTAGGTCATGAAGGCCATGACTGCGGTGCAGATGGCAGGCAGGAAGAACTTCCACTGCCAGGGCAGGGCCACCATGAACGCCGTGGCCATGAGGAAGTACACCAGCGCGCGACCGCTCTGGATCATGGAGCCGAAGATCGCCGAGAACACACCGCGCTCGCTCACGTGGAACCAGCCGCTGTTGACCTTGATCAGGGCCAACGCGCTGTAGCTCTGGAAGTACATGTTGAGCGTCCACATCGTAGCGAGGAACCCGAGCAGCACCGCGCCGGTGCCCAGGAACCCGAGGTACGCGCCGAGCCCGAACGCCAGATTGAACACCGTGGCGCCGATCGCTCCGATCAGCATGGCCTTGCGGCCGCCCAGCCGGTCGGCGATGGGACCGTTGAACAGGGCCGAGAGGCCGTAGATCAACGTGGCGGTGCTGATGATCGTGCCGACCTGGGCCTTGTCCCAGCCGTAGGTGTCCGACAGCGCCTTGTTGGCGAACCCGAAGTTGTACCTCGCCATGTACATCGCGGCGTAGGTCAGTCCGAGCACCAGCCAGTTGAGCGTGCGGCGCTTCTCGAACTCGGGTGTGTGCTGGATCGAGGCGGTCGCCATGGAGCCTCCGGTGGGGTCACTCGTGGATCCCGCGAGCCGCATGCGGCCGGACACCCGCGGAGCGTCCGGCGTGTGTAATCCCCGCCGGGCCCATGGTCAAGCGTCCCCGGCCCAGCGCGGCGGGGTGGGGGGCCGGGTCAGCCGCCTATGCGCTCGCGCAGTGCACGGGCGCGGGCGCGCGCCACAGGCACTTCGGTGGCGGCCGGGTCATCGAGCTGCAGCCGCCACGTGCCGGCGAACGCGGGGCGCATCGCGACCGCGTGGTCGAGGGCCGCGATCGCGGAGCGATGCACGCGGAAGAAGCGTGCCGGGTCGAGCCGGCTCTCGAGTTCATCGAGCGTGAAGTCCACGTAGTGCCGTGCCGTGGCCGTGGCGGCGAACACCAGTTTGTCCTCGGCGCCGAACCACAGCACGTCCTCGACCTTGAGGATCAGCTGTCGGAGCCCCAGTCGTACCGTCAGCCGCTCGAGGTGCTGCGGCGCGGGGCGTCCGAGCTGCTCGAGCAGCGCCTCCAGCTGTCGCACGCGTTCCTCGGGACGATGGCGCTGGTCGCGCACCCGCTCGAACGCGGCGGCGAGCCGCTCCAGGCGGAACGGCTTGAGCAGGTAGTCCACCGCGCTCGCCTCGAACGCCTGGACCGCGTACTGGTCGAACGCCGTCGTGAACACGACCGCCGGGGGGTGTCGCAGCAGCGGCAGCAGCGAGAACCCGTCGCCGCCGGGCATCTGGACATCGAGCAGCAGCACATCGGGCCGCACGGCATCCACGACGCGCAGCGCCTCCGCCGCCGAGGCGGCCTCGCCCACCTGCTCCACGCCCGGCAGCTCAGCCAGCATGCGCTTGAGCCGCGCGCGAGCCGGCGGCTCATCGTCCACCACCACCACCGTCAGCGCGCGTTCGCTCATGCGGCCGCTTCTACCACGAGAGCGCCACGCCCGCCACGATCATGCGGCGGCTGAAGTACGAGTCGATGTCCCGGCGTTCGGAGTAGTCCTCGTTGTACCAGTAGTCGAGCACGTTGCGGATCCCCAGCACGTTGAGGGCCTCGGCGTACATCACGCAGACATTGCTCGCGCGCACGCGCCCGGTCTGAGGCAAGGAGAACAGCCGCATCAGGCGTAAGTCGACACGGTGGTAGTCCGGCATGCGCCCGCTCTGGTTCTCGCCCAGCACCGGCCGCCAGCGCGACTCGCCCGCATCGAACGTCGCGCCCACGACCGGCGTGTACCGCCGTCCTGTGGAGTGGCTGTAGCGCGCGCCCGCGTGGAATCTAGGCGTGCCCTGGTAGCGCTGCACGCGCGTCCCAGCCTCCTCGCGCCGCTTCGCATCGAGATAGCCGTACGACACCCAGCCGTCGAGCCAGCCGTGTGTGCCCTGCACGAGCACGTCCACGCCGCGCGCGTACCCGAAGCCGTCGGCCGCCCACCACGTCGCATCGTCCTGGCGTGCGAGTCGCCGGTAGTCCTTGCGGTAGGCTTCGAGTCGCACGGTGCCGAAGTCCGAGGTCCACTCGTAGCCGGCGATCACGTGGTCTGCGTACGACGGCTCGAGTCGGGGGTTGCCGTAGCGGGCATCGAGCCGCGCCAGCTGCGGCGGCTGGTGGTAGCGGCCGGTGGCGACGCGCAGGGTCTGGTGGTCGCCCATGCGCAGCGCGAGCGCGCCGCGGGGGTCGAACACCCAGCGGTCCACGGTCGAGACGCGCTCGATCCGCCCGCCGAGCGTGGCGTAGAGCGATCCCACGACGCGCATCTTGTGCTCGGCGTGCGCCCAGGGCTCGTCGGCCGAGCCCTGCACGGCTGCGATGCGCGTGTCCGCTCCGGGAGCGAGGTCGGTCGAATCGGCGGCCGTGAGGCCGTCGCGGTCGAACGTGCGGTGCCGCCACCCGGCACCGAACGACGACTCGTGGCGCTCCGAGACGGGCCACACGAAGTCGAGGCTGGCGATGCTCTGGCGTTCGATGCCGCGCTGGCCGAAGTCGGAGAAGCTCCAGTCGTCGCGGAAGCGCTGTGTGGTCAGGTTGGCCTTCACGGCCACTCGGCCGGCGGCGACGTCGGTGAGGTGCAGCGCCCAGAACTGGTTGTGCACGCGCGAGGCGTACGTGTCCTGGACCGAGAGCTGCTGAGAGACGACACGGATCCGCTCGGCGCTCTGGAGCGTGAGCAGCGAGACACGGCCGCTCGGGGAGTAGCGGTGGATCAGCTTGCCGATCCCGTTCCACGACGTGGGCGTCTGCTCGAACTCGCTGGCGCTGCCATAGAGCTTGAACAGCATGCGCGGATCGCCCCGCGCCACGCTCACGATCCCGGCCAGCTTGTCGGGGATGATCGACCACGTGCTCGCGAGCGAGGCGCCGGCCATGTGCGCCCCCATCGACACGGACCGCTCGTTCAGGGGATCGCGCGTCTCGATGTCGAGCACGCCCGACATGCCGCCGCCGTAGCGCGCCCCGAAGCCGCCGCTGGAGAAGAACGCACTCTGCAACAGGTAGGTGTCCATGATGCTGAAGAGCCCGCCCGAAGCGCCCTCGTAATGGTAGGGGTGGCCGATGTCGGCGCCGTCCAGCCGGATCACGGTCTCGCTCGGATCGCCGCCGCGCACGAACAGCGCCGCGCCCTCGGTGGGAGCATTGATCCCCGGCAGGGCTCGCAGCGACTGGAACAGGTCGGCTGCGCCGCCGGGCGTGGTGTAGACGTCTGAGCGCCGCACCACCGCTCCTTCGCCCTGGCCCGTGCGGCCGAACGAGGAGGCCTGCACATGCACCTCCGCGACCGGCACGGGCTCCTCATGCAGCGTGAAGCGCAGCGGCGCGATCCCATCGGCCACCGCGACGCTCAGGCGCAGCAGCTGGTAGCCGAGCTGCGAGACTTCGATCGCCGTCGCGCCCTCGGGCAGATCGAGCTCGAATCGTCCCTCCGCGTCGGTCACCGCGCCCCGCTTGTGCTGCGGCGCGCGCACGTTCGCGAACTCCAGCCCGACGCCCGCACGGTCCACGACGCGCCCGGTGAGGCGTGCCGCGTCCGCCTGCGGCGCCAACGCCAGCAGGAGCGCGAGGCCGAGCCCGCGACGCATCATCGCCGGCTCGCAGCCGCCAGCGCCTTCTCGGCGCGCGGCAGCAGGATCGCGCGCGTCCAGCCGTGGTCGGGAGTGACCTCGAGCGCGTGCCGGTAGTGCGTCACGGCTTCGTCGAGCTTGCCCAGCTTCTCGGCGCACCGCCCCGCCCACACGTGCACGTCGTCATGCCCCCATGCAGCCGCGGAGCGGTCCGAGGCCGACTCCGTCGCGGCCAGCGCGATGGCGCGCTCGAAGAGCGGCATCGCCTTGTCGGCGCCGCCGCCGACGAATGCGGGTTTGTGCAGCGTGTTCATGCCCTTCAGCAGCACGACGCGCGGGCTGGCGGGCGCCAGCGCCTCCGCGCGGCCCATCGCCTCCTCCATCTCCATGCCGAGCATCATGGCCGCGCCGGGGTTGAAGCCGATCCACAGCCCCTGCAGGCCCACCTTGAGCGCCACGGCCTCGCCCGAGCGCTTGTCCAGCTTGAGCGCGCGGTCGATCGCGGTGATGCCGCCCTCGCAGACCTTCTTCGCCTCGCCCTTGTCGACCTCGGTGAGCAGCGGTACCGCGCGCCAGGACGCCAGCGCCACGCCGTAGAGCGCCTGGGCATCCTGAGGGTCCGCGGCCGACAGTCCGGCGAACTGCGCGCGCGCGCGCAGCATGTCCTTGACCTCTCCGCGCTGGACGGCCGAGGCGAGCGCGCGATGCGCGTCGGTGAGCGCTTCGGGATCCGCGGCGTGGGCCGACGACGCGAGGGTGGTGAGCAGCAGGAGCGTGGTGACGAGTCGCATGGGAGTCCTCCGGGCGGGGGTCAACGGGTCGTGGCGGCGGCGTGCAGCAGTGGCAGCGTGAGCACCACACGGGTGCCGTCACCTGGAGCGGTGTGGAGTGCGAAGGCGTGGCCGGGGCCGGCGAGGCGCAGGCGCTCGCGCACCGACTCGAGCCCGACGCCATGGCCACGCGGCGGCGAACCCGGCACGAAGCCCGGCCCGTCGTCTGCGATCACCACCTCGAGCGAGCCCCCGGCCGTGCGCGCCTCGATGCGGATCGTGCCGCCCTCGGCGCGTTCGGCCACCGCGTAGCGCACGGCGTTCTCGAGCAGTGGCTGCAGCAGCAGGCTGGGCACGAGCGCGTGCTCGAGCCCGGGTTCGACAGCCTCGATCACGCGCAGGCGCTCGCCTACGCGCACGCGCTCGATCGCGAGGAAGTCCCGCAGGAACGCCAGTTCGTCTCCCAGGCGCTGATGGTCGCGTTCCGCCGAGGCGAGCGCATAGCGGAACTGGTCGGCGAGCCGTGTCACGACGTCCTCGGCCACGCGCGGCTCGTCGGGGATCAGCGAAGCGATGGCGTTGAGGGTGTTGAACAGGAAGTGGGGGTTGATCTGCGCACGCAGTACGCGCACCTCGGCGTGCGCGAGTTCGGCCCGCATGCGCTCGATCTGCACCGCGCGGTCCAGCGCCTGGCGATAGAACACGCGGGCATAGGCGAGCCCGCCGATGAGCACCGTGAACACGAGCGAGAAGAGGCCCGAGACGATCCACGTGCGCCCGCCGCCGACGAACCCCTGTGCCACGAACCGGTCCACCACGAGCACCGCGAGCATGGAGCCGGCGAGCGAGGCGCCCGTGAACACCGCCGCCTCGGGCATCCAGTCGCGCGTGCGGTCGCGCTGCGCCGCGCGCACCCGCGGCAGCAGCGCCCAGCACGCGAGTGTGATGCAGACGCGGATCGAGTAGGAGAACACCACCGAGATCCGGAACGCGCTCCAGTAGCTGCCAGCGCTGCCGCCGTAGAGCGTGCCGAAGAAGAGCGCGAACGGCACCGCCCAGAGGAGCGGCTTCCAGACCAGGTCGATCAGCTCGCGTGCGAGCGACGGGCGCGGCTTGTCGTCGTGTGCCATGGGGGCACTCTCGGCCCCGCGCCGCGGCGAGGGAACGCCGGCCCGCCGGATGGTCGCACGGGCCGGACGAACGGTCGGCGGGTCAGGCGCCGGTCGGGTCGGTGATGCGCAGTACCATCACGGTCACGTCGTCCTGCAACTCGACGCCGGCGAGGAACGTGCGCAGCCCCACGAGCACCTGCTCCACCTGCTCGCGGGCGCTGAGGCGTCCGGGGATGCCCGAGAGCAGTGCAGCGAGGCGCTCCTCGCCGAACATCTCGCCATCGGCCCGCTGGGCCTCAGTGACGCCGTCGGTGTAGAGCACGACGCGATCGCCCGTGCGCAGCGTGACGGCGCCCTCCTCGTAGGGCATTCCCTCCATCATGCCCACCACCAGTCCGCCCGTCTCGAGCAGGGACTGGGTGCCGTCCGCGCGGATGAGCACCGGCGGGTTGTGCCCGGCGTTCACCGAGCGCAGCACCAGGTCGCGATCGTGGATCGCCGCCAGGAAGAACGTGGCGAACTGGCCGGTGACGGCGCGCTGGCACACGAGCGCGTTGATCCCTGCCATGACCTCGGAGAGCGATCGTCCGGTGGTGGCGTGCGTGCGCAGCGCTGCCTGCAGCATGGAGGACAGCAGCGCAGCCGGCACGCCCTTGCCCGACACGTCGGCGATCGCGAGCATCGCGCCATCGCTGCCCATGGGGACCACGTCGTAGAAGTCGCCGCTCACCTGCCGCGACGACAGGTTGACCGCGTGCACCTCGAACTGGGGCCGGCGTGGGAACTCCGAGAGCAGGAACGACTCCTGGATGCGGCGCGCCAGCGTGAGTTCGCGCTCGGCGCCCGCCTGGTCGACCGCGCGGCGATGGAAGGCGACCGCGAGGCCGATACCCACGAACAGCGCAGAGAAGAGCAGCGCGAACGCGATCACGAACATCACGGCGCGCAGGTTGCCCATGAACCCGGGCAGCAGCGTGAAATGCATGGCCACTGCCGTGACCACGGTGCTCACGATCGCGACCACACCGAAGCTCATGCCGGTGAGCAGAGGCGCCTGCTGTCCTTCGTGCAGGAACCGCGCCCGGGGCAGCCCGAACCACTGCCACGCCCAGAGCCCGAGCCGTGTACCACTGGCGAAGCACAGCGATACGAGCAGGTACCCGTAGGCCTGCTGCCAGACGCCGCCGGTGATGAGCATGAAGAACCCGGCGAACGGCACGGCGAAGAGAGGCGTGGTCCACACGATCCGCCACAGATCGGCGAGCGGCGTGCGCGGCGCGGCGAGTCGGAGCGGGCCCATGGCCGTCATGCGGTCCTCGTGTGGGGGAGTGCGCTACTCACGGGGCGAGGCGCTCGCGGCGCCAGCCGGTGCGCGTGCGGGTGTACAGCAGGCGGTCGTGCAGCCGACTGGGTCGGCCCTGCCAGAACTCGATGCGGCGCGGGATCACGCGGTAGCCGCCCCAGTGCGGAGGGCGTGGCACGGCCCGGCCCTGGAAGCGCCGCGTGAAGCGCGCGAGCCGCGCCTCGAGTGCCTCGCGGCCGGGAAGCGGCCGGCTCTGCGGCGACGCCCACGCGCCCAACTGCGCGCCGCGCGGCCGCATGGCGAAATAGGCGTCGGACTCCGCAGCGCTCACCTCCTGGACGCGGCCCTCGATCCGCACCTGACGCTCGAGCACGTCCCACCACAGGAGCAGCGCGGCTCGGGGTTGACCGGCCAACTCGCGGGCCTTGCGGCTCGCGCGGTGCGTGAAGCACACGAAGCCGTGGTCCACGCCCTTCAAGAGCACCATGCGATTGCTGGGGCGGCCGCGGCCGTCGACCGTGGCCAGCGCCATCGCCGAGGGCTCCTTCAGTCCGGCGCGCAGCGCCACGCGCATCCAGCGGGCGAAGAGCGCGAACGGGTCGGCGGGGGACTGCGACTCGCGCAGGCTGCCACTGCGGTACTCCTGGCGCACTCGGGCGAGTCTCATGGCGGCAATCTACTCAACGCGCCTCGCGGCCGCCACGCCGGACTGCATCGCCTCGTGCGCCGGGCGTCGTGCGTCAGTGCAACTGGATCGACATCCCGAGGGCGATCATGTCCTCATTGCGCACCTCGGCGCCGGGGGGGCGCAGTCGGTTGCGCTGCCAGGCCAGCTTGGCGCGGACGTCCTGGGTGATGCGATAGCCACCGCCCAGCTCGATGCGGTCGATGTCGTCGTCCCACGGCCGCGGCGTGCCGCTCGTGGGCGTCACGTCGCTGAAGCGCATCACCTCGGCGCGCGCGGCGAGCCACCAGC
>CADEFY010000102.1 GCA_902826705.1 uncultured bacterium | reverse complement strand
CGACCATGACGAGTGCTTCGGCGACGGAGACGCGGGGTTGATCAACCCGCGCCCGTTGACGATCGACTACGCCACCAACACGCTGGTCGACTGTGGGTCGGGTCCGCCGACGAGTCTCGGCCTGTCGTGCTCGCCGATCAGCTGGGGGCCCCAGCTCGACATCCAGATCACCAACTCGGATCCCACGCCTGCCTACCTCAACATGCTCGCCGACTGGGATCGCAGCGGCAGCTGGGAGCCCGGCGAGCTGATGTGCCAGAACGGGGTGACCTTCAGCGAGCAGGTGATCCACAACCTCGTCGTGCCGCCGCTCTTCAGCGGGACGCTCTCGGGGCTCGACCCTCCGGTGCGCCTGAAGGGACAGCCGGGCTTCGTGTGGGTGCGGTTCACGCTCAGCTCGGTCGCGGCGCCGGCCGACTGGCGGGGTGGTGGCGACATGGGCACGGGGGAGACGGAGGACTACCTGCTGCGCGTGACGGGCAACCTGCTCGATGCGCCGTTCGCCGACGGCGCGTTGCGCGTGGGGGAGGCATCGCCCAATCCCTCGAGGGGCTCCGCGCGCGTCTACTACCGGCTCGGCGCTGCCGCCGACGTCGCGGTCTCGGTGCACGACGTCACGGGTCGGCTCATCGTCGATGGCGGCACGGCGCGGCGCGAGGCCGGCGAGCACGAGTACGTCTGGAGCGGACGCGACACGAACGGCGATGCGGCGTCCGCGGGCGTCTACTTCATCCAGGTCCGGATCGACGGCGCGCTGCACTCGAGGAGGACTGTCCTGCTCCAGTGAAGTCCGCGGCCCGGCGTGCCAGGAGCGTGGCAGGCCCGTGCATGAGGCGCTAGAGTCGCGCGGGAGAGTCCCCGAGACGTCCGCGCGTCCTCGTGCGGGGTCCACGGGCTGTGCCCCTCCTGGCCTCCACCACGGACCGACATGCCCGAGTCCAAGCCCTGCCCGAGTTGTGGCCGCGACAACCCGGTCGATGCTGCTGCGTGCGGCCATTGCAATCACCCGCTCGCGCCCGCCACCTCGCCGTCTGCCGCGCCCGAACCGACTCCGCCGAGTGAGCCGGCCGAGCCGAGCTCGCGCGGGTTCGATCCCGGCGTGCGGCCGTTCCGGCCGATCCGGCCCCGGCCCCCCCGCCCGCAGCAGCCGCTGCAGATGCAGCTCTGGCTCATCGTCGGCGCGGCCGCCGTGGGCATCGTGCTCTTCACCGCGTTCCGCGGGTTCCAGGAGAGCAACGCGCCGCGCATCGAGGGCGCGCAGCCGGACCAGCAGAAGCTGGCGGACTCGGCGCGTGAGCTGCTGGCCAAGGACTCCACCAACGTCGCCGCGCGGATCATGCTTGCCGATGTGCTGTACGACACCGGCAACTGGCCCGAGGCGATCCAGCACTACGAGGCGGCGGCGAAGCGCGACTCGCTGCGCGTGGCCACCTGGGTGGACATGGGCGTGTGCTACTACAACCTCGGCCAGGCGCACCAGGCGGAGGGCCACTTCGAACATGCGCTCCGACTCGACCCGCATCACCCGGTGGCGCTCTTCAATCTGGGGATCGTGCACGAGGCGCGCAGTGATCTGGAGCAGGCGCTCGACTTCTACCATCGCGCCATGGGCTCCGAGCCGCCGGAGAACATGCGCGAGCCGCTGGTCACGCGCATGCGCGAGGTGATGGGCAAGCTCGGCCGCTCCGCGCCCGCGCTCGAGGGCACGCCGCCCACGGGGCGCTGAGCCGTCGCTACGGCAGCAGCGAGAGCTGGCGCAGGGTGGTGATCAGGCGCGGACCGCAGACATGCGGGTCCCCCGCGGCCACATGGCCCACCAGCAGCGCCAGGTCCTGGGGCGTGTCGAGGTCAGCGAGCAGCGGCAGCAACGTGACCGACAGCCCTTCGGATGCGGCGCGCGTCAGCGTCTGCTGCAGCACGCGCCCGGACTCCCAGTCGATGCCGGTGAACAGTTCGGGTGCCTCGCGGCTCAGGCCGAGCAGCCAGTAGCTGCCATCCGCGGACGCCCCGACCACGCTGTCCCCGCGTTGCAGCGCCTCGATCGCCTGTACGAGCAGCGGCACCGTGAGGCCCGGGCAGTCGCATCCCACCAGGATCACGCGGTGCCCCTGCCGCATGAGCATGCTCGCGGCCGCGGTCAGGCGAGCGCTCAGGTCGGTCTCGGACTGGATGTGCGACTCGAACTGGCCCGGGGCCGGGTCGAGGTCGCCGGGCGGATCGGTCCAGAACACCACACGGCGCGCCGCCGGCGCCGCCGCCACGGTGGCCAGCGTGTCCGCGAGCATGGCAGCATGGATCCGCGCGGCGTGTTCGGCCGGCAGGGCAGGCGAGAGGCGGGGCTTCACACGGCCGGGGACGGGCGGACGCGCGAAGACCGCGATGGCGACAGGCAGGGCGGCCTCCAGCGAGAGGGGGTGGGGAAGACGCCAGCAGTGGAATCTAGCCCCCCGCGCCGCCGGAGTGAAGTGGAACCTCGCGAACGCGTGGGCGGGCCCGGACGGTCCATGAGCCGGCCGCTCGCGGCTAGCGGTGCATGAACCGTCCGGGCTAGAGTCGCCGCCGACGACCGCAGCGATGCTCCGGCGCCAGCCATGCGGCGCCGCGCCCCCTGGCCACCTCCCACCGACGAGTCCCGCCATGCCCGAGCCCTACCAGGTCACCATCATCGGCACCGGCCCCGGCGGCTACGTGTCCGCCATCCGCGCCGCGCAGCTGGGCCTGCGCACCGCCGTCGTCGAGAAGGACGAACTCGGCGGCACCTGCCTCAACTGGGGGTGCATCCCCACCAAGTCGTGGGTCGTGACCGCGCACCTGTTCGAGCAGATCAAGCGCGCCAAGGAGTACGGCATCATCGTGGGCGAGCCGCGCATCGACTGGGGTCTGCTGGTGGAGCGCAAGAACAAGATCGTGAAGCAGCTCACCGGCGGCGTGAAGCAACTGCTCTCGGGGCGCGGCGTCGACATCCATCGCGGCACGGCCAAGCTCACCTCGGCGCACCGGCTCGCGGTGACGGGCGCCGACGGCAAGGTCACCGAGTTCGCCTCGGAGAACATCGTGCTCGCCACGGGCGCCGCCGCGTGGATGCCGCCGGGCTGGTCGCTCGATGGCGAGCGCGTGATCTCGAGCAAGGAGGCGCTCGACCTCACCCAGCAGCCCAAGCGCATCGCCATCCTGGGCGGCGGCGTGATCGGCTGTGAGTTCGCGTGCTTCTTCGCCGCCATCGGCACGCAGGTGGCACTCATCGAGATGCTGCCCAAGTTGGTCATGGCCGAGGACGAGGAGGTGTCGCAGGCGCTCGAGCGCGAGATGAAGAAGCAGAAGATCGCGCTGCATCTGGGCACCAAGGTCGAGGAGCGGCGCGACAACGGCGACGGCTCGATCTCGCTCACGCTCTCGGGTGGCAAGACGGTCGATGTCGACTGCGTGCTCGTCGCCACCGGCCGCCGGCCGTTCAGCGAGGGCCTCGGTCTCGAGGCGGTGGGCATCTCGCGCGCGGACCGCGGCAAGATCGCCGTCAACGAGCGGCTCCAGACGTCGGTGCCGGGCGTGTACGCGATCGGCGACGTGACCGACGTCAAGCAGCTGGCGCACTTCGCGAGCGCGCAGGGCAAGGCGGCCGCGGAGGCGATCGCCGGGCACGCGCCGCAGACCAACTGGCGCGCCGTGCCGGCGGCCACCTTCACCAGCCCCGAGATCGCGAGCGTCGGCCTGACCGAGGCCGAGGCGCGAGCCGAAGGGCGCAAGGTGAAGGTGGGCCGGTTCCCGTTCCGCGCGCACGGCCGCAACATCGCCGACGGCGAGACCACGGGTTTCGTCAAGGTGGTGGGTGACGCCGACAACGATCAGCTGCTCGGCGCGCACATCTTCGGTGCCAAGGCGAGCGAGCTGATCCACGAGGCCTCGCTCGCGATCGGCGCGGACCTCGACATGGCGCACATCGCCCAGGCGATCCACGCGCACCCGACGCTCTCCGAGGTGATCGGCGAGGCGGCCGAGGATGCGGACGCACTCGCCATCCACCTGCTGCGGCAGGAGGCCAAGCCCGCCGCGCGCTGACGGATCAGCGCACCACGGCGAGCCGGCGGGTCTCCTCGCGATCGCCTGCACGCAGCCGGGCCAGATAGATGCCGGGGCGCACGCCGCTCACGTCCCATACGACGCGGTGGAGCCCGGGGGCGTGCCGGCCACTGGCCACGGTCGCGATGCGGTGACCCGCGAGATCGAAGACCTCGAGCTCCACATGCCCGGACTCGGCGGCCCGGAACGCCAGCGCGACGGTTCCCGTCGCGGGGTTCGGCGACGGTGCAGCGAGCATCAAGCCCGCGGGCACCTCCGGGCCATCGGAGGACGCTGTCGTGTCCACGGGGACGAATGTGGCGATATAGGTGGTGTTCTGCAACGGGGATTCGATGTCGTGCTCGGCATCCCCGCCGTCCGACCAGGTCACGAACCGCCAGCTCTGCCCGGAGAAGTCCTGCAGGATCGGTGCTCCGATCGTACGCAGGAGCCCCTTGATGCTCGTGATGGTCTGCGGCGTCGTCACCGGCTGCGCATCGAGTGCCAGTTCGAGTCCCGGTGGATCGGTGACGAGAGTGATCAGGACGGTGTCGGGGAACACGTCGCGGAACGCGGTGGTCACCACCCCCGCGGGGTCCTGCGCCCGCACCCCGACCCGATACCAGACATCGGTCGCGGTGTGATTGTCCGCAGAGATCGGGTAGCTGCCGCTCAGGATCCCCGGGGCGTCTGGCATCGCCGGATGCGTGTGCGTGGCGTGGTGGAACACCACCGACCAGGTGAACGCGGAAGCCGGCAGCGCTCCGGTCTCGGGGTCGTCGGCAGAGCCCGAGAAGTCCAGCGAAGTGCCGGCCTGGTACCGGTAGCCGGCCACCGGTGTGGCGATCGTCACGGTCGGCGGGAGGCTGTTCAACACCGTGAGCGTGGCCGGGTCGCTCGCCACGCTGCCCAGCACGTTGGTCACCACGCAGCGGAACTGGTCGCCATCGTCGTCGACCGTCGCCGGAGGAGTGGTGTAGCTGGAGGAGGTCGCACCGTTGATGGGTTGGGCGTTCCGCTGCCACTGGTAGCTGAGCGGGGCCTGGCCACTGGCGGCCACTGTGAAGGTGGCGGTCTGGGTGAGTCCGATCGTCCGGCTCAGCGGTTGCTGACCGATCGTGGGAGCGGACCTGGGCGCCTCGATCACCGGCACGACGATCTGGAGGGACGTGCAGACTACGACAGGGGGGGCACGGTGGCCGCGGGAGAGGGAGTGCAGGTAGACGCTTGGGCTACCGCGCAGGTCCACTGGGCTGGCAGAGATCGTATGGCCGCATACCGAGCAGCTGCCCGGGGCAGCGGGATCGATCCAGCGGTTCTCGTTCTCGCAGTCCTCGGCGTAGAAATAGCGCCCGACCCACACGGGCGGGAACGGAGCGACGGGCGGGTTGTAGAACGTCCCACCGGTGATCGCGCAGCCGTTCGCGTGGCCGTACCAGTGGATCGGGTCGGTGTACGTGGGCGCCCCGCCGGGACCCTCGCGGTTCGGCCAGCCGAAATTGCGCCCTGCCACTGCCTCGTTGACCTCCTCGAAGGCGTTCTCACCGACGTCGTTCAAGAAGATGCGGCCCGTTCCCGGCTGGATGGCGAACGTGAACACGTTGCGGAGTCCCAGCGCCCAGATGGAGCGATTGACTCCCGTGGTGCTGCCGTAGAACGGATTGTCGGTGGGGATGGTGCCGTCCGCGTCGATCCGCAGGAACTTGCCATGTGTGGTGCTCATGGACTGGGCGTTGGCGCTGTTCGCGTTGTCCCCGGTGCTCACGTACAGCTTGCCGTCGACGCCGAAGTGCAGCGCGCCCCCCACGTGGAAGTGGGCCGAGTTGGTCGGGCCGTCGAAGATGGTGACCGCGCTGCCAGCCAGAGCCGTGTCGCCCGATGCCGTGTAGCGGACGATGCGATTGTGCCGGGTGGGCGTGAGCACGGTGAAGAGCGCATAGACCCAGCCGTTGCTCGCGAACTGCGGGTGGAATGCGACGCTGAGCAGGCCCTGCTCGTCGAAGATGTACGAGGGCGTGACGACGAACGGTCGACTGAGGAGCTGACCATCCTTGATCACCCGCAGGGCGCCATCCTGTTCGCAGACGAACAGGCGCCCATCCGGCGCGAACGCCATGCTGATCGGGCTGTCGAGGGAGTCGGCGATCACCGTCTCGACGAATCCGGCCTGGACGCTGTGCGGCACGGCCTCGCCGCGCCGGGGGAGTGCGTGTGCGGCGTGCGCGGCGGCGAGGAGCAGCAACACGAGGTGGGCGATGAGCAGGCGCAAGACACACTCCAGTGGGCAGGGATGAGGGGCAGGCGAGGGAGTGGGCCCGTCCGCTGGCATCGTGTCCGATGAGCATGACGCCAGCCGAGGGGGCCGTCCACCTCCAAGTTGCTGCAGCATGCGACCGAGCGCGGACCTGCCGTATGCTGCCCGACCATGATCCCGTCACCTCCGAACGCTCGCCGCCACCGTCGGTGGCTGTCCCTGCTCGCGCTCGGAGTGCTGATCCTCGGGCGCGTGGACCCCGCCCGGGCCGCCTACCACCCGCTCGAGGAACTGCCGGTCGAGAGCCCGCTCTACACGCTGGTCGATGCGCTCGTCACGCAACACGGCGCCCCCACCGGCATGCTGCTCACACGGCCGTGGACGCGCGCGGACCTGGGCCGCTTCCTCGATGTGATGCGCGTGGCGAGTCCCGCCTCCACGGACGATCCCGCCATGGTGCGACTCGCGCGCGAGCTCGAGCCGGGCGACCACGTGGGCGGCTGGGAGCCGCTCGGCGCCGTCGCCGACGAGGCGCGATCGCTCGAGGTCTCGGCGTACCTGCGCGGTGACCACCGCGAGGATCGCGCGCGCGGCGGTGTGACGCGCGACCTGCGCGGTGGCGTGCAGGTGTCGGCCGCGCTCGGCGAGCACGCGCTCCTCTGGAGCGACGTCTATGCCGGCACCACGTCCGAGGGTCCGCATGGCAATCCCGCGGACAGCCGCCGCTTCGGCCTGGTCGAGGATGTGCAGCTCAACAGCTACTACGACCGCGCCACCGCCACGTGGTCCGGCCGCCTCGGTCGCCTGACGCTGGGGCACACGTGGCTGCGCTGGGGGCCAGGCGCATGGGGCACCATGGCGCTCTCCGACGGTGCACCGGCGCTCGACGTAGCCGAGGCACGCACGCCGCTCGGCGCACGAGCGCAGCTCGCGTGGTTCGTCGCCGCGCTCGAATCGCGCGACGAGAGCTTCCTCGCGGGCCATCGGCTCGAGCTGCGTCCGAGCGAGGCCTGGCAACTGTCGTTCAGCGAGCTCGCTCGCTTCGACGGCGTGGCCAACACGTTCTTCTACGCCCTCCCGGTCGTGCCGTTCAGCCTGATCGAGAAGCGCATCCAGAAGGCCAGTGCACTGCCCAGCGATTCGCTCGAGCGCCTGGCCAAGAACAACGTGATGTGGGCGATGGATGCCTCGTGGCGCGTGCGGCCCGGCGCGCGACTGTACGGCGAGATCGCGATCGACGATCTGAGCCTGTCGTCGGAGCAGCGGCCCAAGCTGGTCGCGTGGCAGCTCGGCGCCCACCTGCGCCGCGTGCGAGGCCCCGCCGCGTGGGAGGCCCGCGCCGAGTACGCGCGCGTCTACGCCTACACGTACTCGGTGTACCACGACCACGACTTCTCGCACGCGGGGCTTCCCACCGGGTTCCCTCTTGGGCCCGACGTGGACCGGCTCGCAGGCCGGATCGCCTACATGCCCGAGTCCGATTGGACCTGGGCACTGGAGACGTCGTTCACGCGCAAGGGCACGGGCCGGCTCGGTGAGGCGTACGTGCCGGGCACGCCGGTCCCCGACAACCTCGTGCTGCAGGGGGTGATCGACCGTGACCTGCGTTCGGCGTTGAGCGTGGACTACTCGCCCTCACCCGGCCTGCAGCTGGGGCTCACGGGCGGCTACGCGCAGGTCACCGGACTGGGACACGACGCGGCGCGGGAGTCCAGTGGCGTCTTCGGCGCCACGCGCGCCACGCTGCGCTGGTGAGCGGTCGCTTGCTCGCGTGCTCGCGTCAGGGTTCCTGATCCGAGGGAGGCATGGCCCCGCCCGCTCGGGCGATCATCGCCTCGGCGCCGCCACGGGCGGCCACGATCAGCGGCACCAGGGGCGTGAGCGCTCCGAGCAGGAGCGTGCCCAGGGTGATGCGCTCCGCCCAGATGTCGAGCACCACGGGCCAGCCCTTGTCGTATGCGCTCCGTGTTCCGCGTGCCTCGGCGCCCATCCGCTCCCAGCCCGAGTGCTCGAGCACCACGCGCGTGCCTCCGGCGTGCGGTTCGAATCGCACCCGCACCTGCTGCGCCGTGTCCTCGTCGCGCGAGGGATGCCAGTCGAACCGCACTTCGGTGGGAGGCTGCCAGTGGCGCACGCGCCCCCACGCGAACCGCCGGCCATCGTGGAGTCGCTCATAGATGCGCCCGCCGTCGCGGCACTCGAAGACCACGCGTGCCACTCGCGAGCCGCCGATCGAGTGGGACCGGTGCGGCCACCAGTCGCCGAAGTCGCGTGTGAATCGAGCGAAGGCCACTTCGGGCGCCCACGGAACGTCGATGGTGCGCCGGATCGGGGGGAGCGGTTCGGTCATGGCCGGGGCCTCCGTCTTCGCGGTCGCGAGCGCCCGGGCGCGGCGTAGGCGCGCAGGGCGTCGTCCCAGTAGGACTCCAGATAGGCACGCAGGGCGGCCAGGCCGTCGGGCTGCGTGCGGTAGTGCCGGCGAGTCCCCTCGGCGCGATGGGTCACGAGCCCAGCGCTGCGCAGCACCTTGAGGTGCTGCGAGACCGCCGGCTGGGACACGCGTGCGACCCGCGCCAGTTCATTGACGGTCCCCGGCCGGGACCGGAGCCGTTCGAAGATGCGCCGGCGCGTGGGGTCCGCGAGCGCTGTGAGGACGTCTGCATAAGCCATGACTTATATAAGACACAGCCCGCAGACGAACGCAAGCACATGCTTCGAGGCGAGCCGGGGGCCTCAGATGCCGAGCAGGTTGCCTTCGCGGTAGAACACGCTCGTGCACCATGCGTCGGTGTTGATCGGACCGACGCCATGGAAGTCGAGGCGCCGGAAGCCGTGTTCGGCCAGCAGGGCGTACCCCTCGGCGTAGCGCGCTCGGTCGCTGTTGTCCCACACGACCACGCCACGCGGCGTCAGCGCCGCGAGCAGCTCACGCGCGCAGGCTACGCGCTGCCAGCCGTCGTTCACGATGATGTCGAACGGACCACCCGCCCTGCCGATCGCGCGCGGATAGCTGCCCTGGTCATCGAGCGGCTGCAGATGGTACTCGCAGTGCGCGGGCAGGCGCGGCTGCATCTCGGCCTGCCAGGCGGCATCGCTCTCCACGCTCACCACTCGGGCGGCGCGCGCGGCCCACCACAGCGTGGAGTGCCCGCTGCCGTACTCGAACACCTGCGCGTCGCTCGGCACGCGGGCCTCGAGGAACGCGATGGCCGCGTACGTGTACCACGGCACGGGCTGCCCCTTGCCGTCGACGGCGCGATGCGTCAGAGCGCTGGTCCACCAGCCGGTGCGGACGAGGAAGCTGTCTCCTCGCACGAGTCGCGCCACGGTGAGGGCGGCGGCGCTGACCGGATGCTTCTCGGCGATGCGGGCGGTGCGCTGCAGCAGAGTCGGCATGGGATCAGTGTCCTCGCAGGCGACCGAGTGCGACCTTCCAGACGGTGCCGAACAGGATGGCCAGGTCCAGGCGCAGGCAGCGTTCGCGCACATAGTCCAG
>CADEFY010000101.1 GCA_902826705.1 uncultured bacterium | reverse complement strand
CGGCGGACGGACGGCGCGTCATGCGCTGGCGCGAGCGCGGGGATGGGCTCGAGGGGGTGCTCGGCCGCACGCCCTGGTACGCGGAGTCCGGCGGCCAGGTGTCGGATCGCGGCTTCCTCGCTGCGGGTGACGCCCGCGGTGAACTGATCGCGGTCTTCAAGGAGGACGACGCCATCGTGCACCGGCTGCGCATGGTGACGGGCGAGCGCGCCGCGCTGCTCGCGGGCAGTGCGGCGGGCGCGCTCACGGCTGTGGTCGACACGAACGCGCGCCGGCCCACCGAGCGCCATCACACGGCCACGCACCTGCTGCACGCGGCGCTGCGCACCGTGCTCGGCGACCATGTGCACCAGGCGGGATCGCTCGTGTCGCCCGAGCGGCTGCGGTTCGACTATTCGCACTTCGAGGCTCCCGGCCCCGAGCAGCTCGAGCGCATCGAGCAGCGCGTGAATACCTGGGTGCTGGCCGACCGCGAAGTGCACACCGAGGTCATGCCGATCGACGAGGCGCGTGCGAAGGGCGCCATGGCACTGTTCGGCGAGAAGTACGGTGCCGAGGTGCGCATGGTCACGGTGGACGGCGTGGATGAGGCATGCATCGAGCCCAGTCGCGAACTGTGCGGCGGCACGCACGTGCGGCGCACGGGCGAGATCGGCGCATTCACGCTGGTCGGCGAGACGAGCATCGCGAGCGGCGTGCGGCGCGTGGAGGCGCTCTGCGGTGCCGAGGCGCTCGCGCATCTCGAGCAGCGCGACGCGCTGTTGCAAGCGGCGGCGCATGCGCTGCAGACATCGCCCGAGCAGGTGCCGGCCCAGATCGACAAGCTCAAGGCCGAGATCGTGGCGCTCAAGAAGTCGATCGCCGAGTCGGCCAAGCAGGGGCTCGAGGGCGAGTTCGCCCAGCTCGCACAGTCGGCGGTGGCCGGCGCGCACGGCCGCTGGATCGTGGCCGAGCTGGCGAGCGGCGCCGACGCCAACGCCGCGCGTGATGCGGCCGATCGGCTGCGCAGCACGCTCGGCAGCGGCGCCGCACTGCTCGCGATCGCCGGCGATGGCAAGCTCACGTTCCTCGCCGCGGTCACCGATGACCTCGTGGCGGCCAAGCGGCTGCGCGCCGACGAACTCGTGCGCGCGGTGGCCAAGGTCACAGGCGGCTCGGGCGGCGGCAAGCCGCACCTGGCGCTCGCCGGTGGCAAGGACGCCGGCAAGCTCGCCGATGCGCTCGCCGAAGCGCGGCGGCTGCTCGGCGAGGCGCTGGGCGGGTAGGGATCGGATGTTCCAGACGACGGCGGGTTGGGTGGAGCTGGCGATCGTGGCGCTGGTCGTGATCTTCGGGCTCGAGTACTTCCGACGGAGGATGCGGTGAAGGCACTGGTCCTGGCGGGCGGCCGCGGCACGCGGCTGCGGCCCATCACGCACACGCGGGCCAAGCAGCTCGTGCCCGTGGCCAACAAGCCGGTGCTCGACTACGGGCTCGAGGCGATCGCGGCCGCGGGGATCCGCGAGGTGGGCATCATCGTGAGCGATCCGCGCGAGATGCTGCAGCCCGACCACCGCACGGGCGAGATGGTCACGGTGCTCGTCAACTCGCAGGCCGAGATCCGCGCGGCCGTGGGCGACGGCGCCAAGCTGGGACTGAAGGTCACGTACATCGAGCAGGAGGCGCCGCTCGGACTGGCGCATGCGGTCAAGATCGCCGAGGATTTCATGGCCGGCGACTCGTTCGTGATGTACCTGGGCGACAACCTCATCAAGGACGGCATCACGCCGTTCGTGCGCGAGTTCGAGGCCGAGAAGCCCGACGCGCAGATCCTGCTCGCCAAGGTCGACCGGCCGTGGGAGTTCGGGGTGGCCGAGCTCGAGGGCGAGCGTGTGGTGCGCCTGGAGGAGAAGCCCAAGGCGCCCAAGAGCGACCTGGCGCTGGTGGGCGTGTATCTCTTCACCGCCTCGATCTTCGATGCCGTGCGAGCGATCAAGCCCTCGGCGCGCGGCGAGCTCGAGATCACCGATGCGATCCAGCACTTGATCTCGACCAAGCGCAACGTGCGTTCGCACATCATCAATGGCTGGTGGAAGGACACCGGGCGCGTCGAGGACCTGCTCGAGGCCAACCGCATCGTGCTCGCGGATCTGCAGACGCGCATCGACGGCAAGGTCGACGACAAGACCGTGATCGAGGGCCCCGTGCAGATCGGGGCGGGCACGGTGGTGGAGCGCGCGCACCTGCGCGGCCCCTTGGTGATCGGCGCGGGCGCGCGCATCGCCGACTCGTACATCGGGCCGTTCAGCGCGATCGCCGACGGCGTGCAGGTGGTGAAGGCCGAGATCGAGCACTCGATCGTGCTCGACCGCAGCGAGATCCGCGACATCCCGCAGCGCATCGAGTCCAGCCTGATCGGGCGTGACGTGGTGGTGACCGCGAGCGCCGCGCGTCCCAGCGCCCATCGCCTGATGCTGGGCGACACCTGCCGGGTCGAACTGTCGTGAGACTGCTGGTCACGGGCGCGGGCGGCATGCTGGCGCGTGCGCTCGTGCCCGTGTGCGAGTCGCGCGGCCACACCGTGACCGCCCACACGCGCGCGAGCCTCGACGTCACCCGCTGCGAGGCGGTGCGTGCCGCCGTGCGCGAGTCGGCGCCCGACTGGGTCGTGCATCTGGCGGCGTACACCGACGTGGATGGCTGTGAGAAGGACCCCGACCGCGCGTTCGTCGTCAACGGGCTCGGCGCGCGCAACTCGGCCATGGCGGCGTTCGAGGTGGGTGCGGGCGTGATGGCGCTCTCGAGTGACTACGTGTTCGACGGCCGCACGCGCGAGCCGCGGCGCGAGCACGACATCGTGGGGCCGCTCTCGCAGTACGGCCGCTCCAAACTCGCCGGTGAGCGCGGCGCGCGCGAGGTCAACCCGCGGCACCTGATCGTGCGCACGTCGTGGCTGTACGGCGCCGGCGGGCGCAACTTCGTGGACACGA
This sequence comes from uncultured bacterium, assembly GCA_902826705.1. Classification (GTDB taxonomy): domain Bacteria; phylum Eisenbacteria; class RBG-16-71-46; order RBG-16-71-46; family RBG-16-71-46; genus CADEFY01. The sequence continues at coordinate 6,915 of CADEFY010000101.1, read as the reverse complement.
TCCTCGCACGCGCGCGCAGCGGCCAGCCGCTCGCGGTGGTCGACGACCAGCGCGGCTCTCCCACCTGGACAGGCGACCTGGCGGTGGCGCTCGCCGACCTGCTCGATCGTGGCGAGTACGGCACGTACCACGTGACCAACAGCGGCGACTGCACATGGCACGAGTTCGCCGAGGCGATCTGCCGCGAAGCGGGCACGCCCGCCGAGATCCGCCGCATCACGAGCGAGGAACTGGCGCGACCGGCCATGCGACCGGCTTACTCCGTGCTCGATCCCACGTGGTTCGAGCACGTGTGCGGCCGCCGCATGCCGCACTGGCAGGACGCACTGGGGCGTTATCTGCGACAGTCGGCGAACGACCCGGGGAGGATCTGATGGCGAGGACTCGCGCACGCACCGGTCTCGAATCGCTCGTGGCGCGCACGCTCCGCGAGAGCGCCCGCGCGGCGGCGCGGCTCGAGCGCGCGGTCACGGCCGACGTGGCCCTTGCGGCGGCGGCGATCACGCGCTGCTTCGCCGAGGGCGGCACGGTCTTCTTCTGCGGCAACGGCGGCAGCGCCGCCGATGCGCAGCATCTGGCGGCCGAGTTCTCGGGCCGCTACCTGATCGAACGCCCCGGGCTGCCGGCAGTGGCGCTGCATGCCAACAGCTCGGCGGTGACCGCGATCGGCAACGACTACGGCTACGACCAGGTGTTCTCGCGCCAGTTGGAGGGCATGGGCCAGCCGGGTGATGTGCTCGTGGCGATCACCACCAGCGGCGGATCCGCCAGCGTGCGCCGAGCCGTCGAGTCCGCGCACGCGCTCGGCATGACCGTGATCGGCATGACCGGAGCCAAGGGCCGCGCATTCGCCGCCCTCTGCGATGTCGCACTCGTCACGCCGCATGCACTCACGCCGCACGTGCAGGAGGGCCACATCATGATGGGCCACGCCTTCTGCCGTGTGGTCGAGGAGGCGCTTTTCGGCCGCGCCGCGCAGTCCGCCGCAGCCGAGCGCACCTCCAAGCGCACGTCGAAGCGCACTTCGAAGCGCACGTCGAAGCGCGCGCCCGCGCGTGCCGGTCGAAAGGCGCGTTCGTGATCGGCGCGTTGCTCCAGGCCCTGCGGCCCAAGCAGTGGACCAAGAACGTGCTGGTGTTCGCGGGCGTCATCTTCTCGCAGCACTTGACCGACGGACCGCTGCTGTGGCGCGCCGTGCTCGGGTTCGTGGCGTTCTCGCTGCTGTCGGGCTCCGTGTACCTGCTCAACGACCTGCAGGACGTGGAGGCCGACCGCCAGCACCCCAAGAAGCGCCTGCGCCCGATCGCCTCGGGCCGCCTGCCCGCGGTCGCCGCGTGGACCGCACTGCCCGTGGTGGTGCTGGCGGCAGGCGCGATCGCATGGTCGCTGGGCCCCAGCTTCTGCACCGTGCTGGGCGTGTACCTCGTGAGCAACATGCTCTACAGCACGTGGCTCAAGCATCAGGTGATCCTCGACGTGTTCCTGATCGCCAACGGGTTCGTGCTGCGCGCCGTCGCGGGCGTCGAACTGCTCAAGCCGGTGGCGCCCGAGACCCAGCTCTCCCCGTGGCTGCTCGTGTGCACGTTCTTCGGCGCGCTGTTCCTGGGCGTGAGCAAGCGCCGGCGCGAGATGGCCAACGCGGGGTCGCACGCCACCGAGCAGCGCGCCGTGCTGCAGCGCTACACGCCCGAGCTGCTCGAGACCATGCTCATGGTGGCGGCCGCCTGCACGCTCATGTCGTACGCGCTCTACACGATCTGGCCGGCCACGGTGGCCAAGTTCGGCACCGAGGCGCTGCTCCTCACGGTGCCGTTCGTGGCCTACGGCGTGTTCCGGTACCTCTTCCTCGTGCGCGTCTCGGAGACGAGCGAGGATCCCTCGCACGTGCTGCTCTCCGACCGGCCGATCCAGGCCACCGTGCTGCTGTTCCTCGCCGTGGCCACCTGGGTGCTCTACCGCTCGCGATGAGCCTGCCGGCCCGCGTCGCGCTCGACGCTCGCGCCAAGCTCAACCTGGGGCTCTGCGTCGGCCCGCGCCGCACCGACGGGTTCCACGACCTGGTGACCGTGTTCCAGTCGGTCGACCTCGCCGACACGCTCACGGCCGAGCGCGCGCGCGCGGGGTTCACGCTCCGCGTGCAGCACGAGTCGCCGCCCATGCATGGCCGCGGTGCGCGCGCCGCGCGGCCGCGCCGCGATCCGATCCCGGCCGGCGCCGACAACCTGGTGCTGCGCGCGGCGCGGCTCGTCGCCGAGCGGCTCGCGCTGCCCGGCGGCGCGCGGTTCACGTTGGTCAAGCGCATCCCCGCGCAGGCCGGGCTCGGCGGCGGCAGCGCCGATGCCGCCGCGGCGATCGCCGCGATGCTCGCGCTCCATGGCCGGCGGCTGCCGCGTGCGGCGCGGCTCGCACTCGGCGCCGAACTCGGCTCCGACGTGCCGTTCGCCCTGCTCGGCGGCACCGCGCTCGGCGAAGGGCGCGGCGAGCGCCTCACCCGGGTGCGGCTCGCGAGGCCGTTCCGCGCCGTGCTCGTGGTGCCGGCATGGCGGGTGTCGACCGCGGCGGCGTTCGCGCGCATCGACCGGGCCAGATACCGCTTGACAGAGTGGGGACAGGCGAGCAGATTCGCGACGACCGTGCGGCTGCGCGGAGTCGTCTCGCCGCGTACGTCGGCATTGGGCAACACGTTCCAGCAGGTGTTGGGCGACCATCAGGAGGCATTCGAGTCGCTGTGCGAGCGGCTTCGTGCAGCAGGACTGAACACGCCGCGCCTCACCGGGAGTGGCTCCGGCGTGTTCGCGATGATCCCCGATGGCCGCTCGATCCCCGAAGTCGCTGGCCGCTTCTCGGGGACCGAGCCGCTGATGGCGGTGCGGTCCGTGGGTGCGGGCCTGCGTCTTCACACGCAGCCGTGATCCGAGCGGAGGGCATGGAGGCACGCATGCTCGGATCCACGGAAATCGCCGCGCCCCCGCGCGGCCACGAGCCAGCAACCCCTCATGGATGGCTCCGAGGTGAGATCCGCGATGATCGAGATCACCGAGGTTCGGGTGTCGCTGCGCAATGACGAGAAGCTCAAGGCCTTCGTCAGCATCACCCTGAATGAGTCCTTCGTCATCCGGGGCCTCAAGATCATCCAGGGCACGAGCGGGCTGTTCGTGGCGATGCCGAGTCGCAAGCGCCCCGACGGGCAGCATCAGGATCTGGCGCATCCGATCAACGACGCCACGCGCAAGTACTTGACCGCCAAGGTCATGGACGCCTACGAGCGTGAGCTGGTGCAGCCCTCCGAGCACGGCCGGAGCGAGTCCCACAGCTACGAGTGACCGCCCGGCGGTGGAGTCCCCTCGGCTCGTCCAGCCCCCGCTGGACGGGCCGCGTGCGTTTTCTGCGGCGACTGGCGTTCTCGCGGTGCAGGCCTCTGGCCGCCCCGCACCGCACCGCGAACCTCGCGCTCCGAACGGGAACCCCATCCGCAGGGAGGACCCCATGCTCCGCCGCCTCATCCGCTCGTCCGCCGCGGCCGTGTTCGCGCTCGGCCTCGTCATGCCCGCCACGCCGGCCGCGGCCGATGCGCCCTCGACCATGAGCTACCAGGGCGTGCTCTCCGATCCCTCGGGAACGCTCGTGCCCGACAACGACTACGCGATGACGTTCCGCCTCTACGATGTGTCCGCCGGCGGGGCGGCGCTGTGGAGCGAGTCGTATGCCGCGGTCACCGTGAAGGCGGGCCTCTTCCATGTGCTGCTCGGCAGCACCACGCCGCTCTCGCTCGCGTTCGACAAGCCGCTCTGGCTGAGCTTGCAGGTCGGGGCGGATCCCGAGATGTCCCCGCGTGTGCCGCTCGCCTCGGCGCCCTACGCGATGGGCCTGCGCCTGCCGCTCGACGCCACGCAGAGCAGCGCTTCGCCGTCGTTCGCCGTGCGCAACGGCAACGTCAACTCGGTCGCGCTGCTCGTGGACCACGTCCTCGACGTGGGGACGTCGGTGAACGAAGGGCGCTTGCGTCTGGCGAAGGGTGCCAGTCTGACCGGCTATGGCCTCACGCTCGATGACTTCGGCGGCGCCACGGCCGGTGGCCAGATCCTCGGATTCAATGGCGCCGGCGCAGTCACCTACTCCCTGCAGCCGGACGCGGATGGCAGCGGCGGCTTCCTGGCCGTCCGTCGGGGTGGAGGCAGCACGGGGTTCACGGTGGACGGCAACTACCTGAACACCGGCGATCCGCGCCTCTCGATCAGCGGGACTGCGGGCAGCGCGGTCTTCAACATGAACGAGACGGACGACGCGGCCGTGGTACTGCCCGCCAACTCGATCCAGCAGGCCGAGATCGGCGACGAGGCCGGCATCGCGAGCATCGACGAGAGCGTGTCGCAGAGCCTGACCGGTGGCATCAGCACGATCCTCTCGCGCACGATCACCGTGCCCGAGATCGGATTCGTGGTGGCGATCGGGTCGTTCGACGCCGAGATGGGGCATACCTCGGGCACCGCCTCGCGCATCATCGCCGGCATCAACGTGGACCAGAACCTCGCGTTCAGCAGCATCACGCGGGTGCCGTGGGTGGAGGCCAATGCCCCCAGCGGCGAGTACCGCTTCCCGACCTCGGTCAACGAGGTGTTCGCCGTGGGCCCGGGGTCGCACACGTTCTATCTGCTGGGCCAGGAGGTGAGCACGGTGGGCTTCGCCAACGACGCCTCGCTGACGCTCATGTACTTCACGACCGGCTACGGCACGGTGGCCAAGTCGGGCGACCTCGCCACCAAGCCGGGCGATGAGCCCAAGCGGGACGGCCGCACGGCCGCCGAGATCGCCGCCGAGCAGGCGGAGCACCAGCGCGAGCGACTGGCCAGCATCCAGCGGCAGCTCGACGCGCTGCGCGCGTCCGCGCCGGCGGAGGTGAGCAACGATGCGCCGCGCCGCTGAGGCTGTCGCGCTGCTCGCGCTCGCGAGTCTGGCCGTGCTGGCCTCGTGCACGCACGACGCCCACGCCCAGGCGCAGCTCGCCCGGCGCGTGGTGGGCTCGGGCGGCGGCGTGCACACGAGCCCGTCGTTCCTGCTGAAGGGCACGGTGGGTCAGCCGGCCGTGGGCGCCAGCCTCGCCGGTCGCATGGCGACCCATGGCTTCTGGGCCCGCGGCGGTGCGGCGGTGCTCGACGTCGACGACCCGCCGGGGCCGACGCCGGGTGTGCGGCCTCAGGCGCTCGAACTGGGCCCGGCATTCCCCAACCCGAGCCGCCACGGCACCCGGTTCCGCCTGGCTCTGCCGAACGACGCCCGTATCCGCTTCGGGGTCTTCGACTTGCAGGGCCGCGCCGCCGGCGACCTGGTGGACCGCGACCTGTCGGCCGGCTGGCACGACCTGGCGTGGTCCCCACCGCGCGGGGCGTCGAACCCGGCCGGCGTGTATTTCGCGCGTCTGACGGTCGACGGCCGGCTCGTGGCCAGCCAGCGCGTGGTGGTGATGCCGTAGTCGGACCGTCGCGCGAGCGATCGAGCGGTCCCTCCGGGACGCGGCGGGTTTGACCCAACCTGCCGCGTCCCACTATCTTGCCCCCGCAGTCTCCATCCTTCGGGCCAGCAGCTTCCATCCCGCGCGCCGCATCCGGCCCGCGGACCGAGACGGATCCCCGTTCGTTGGTGGGGCGTGGCCAAGCGGTAAGGCACGAGACTTTGGCTCTCGCATACGGAGGTTCGAATCCTCCCGCCCCAGCCAACGCACGGGGCGGGTGAACGGACTTCCGGGTGCATCACGATTCCCCGGCGCTGCGCGCCGGGCGTGTGCGGAGCCGCTCCACCTGCACGGGGATGCAGAGGGGCCTTCCGCGCGCGTGCCCACTTCACCATCCGCGCCATTCCCGGAGGCTCCGTTGGACCCCTGCCGCGTCTTCGCCGGCAATGCGAGCAAGCGCCTGGCCCAGGCCATCTGCGAGAAGCTGCGAGTCCCGCTCGGCGACGCCGACGTGTCGAGCTTCGAGGACGGCGAGGTCTCGGTGCGCTTCAACGAGAACATCCGCGGCAGCGATGTGTTCATCGTGCAGTCCACCAACGCGCCGGCGGACCACCTCATGGAGCTGCTCGTCATGCTCGATGCCGCCAAGCGCGCGTCGGCGCGGCGCGTGACGGCCGTGATCCCCTACTTCGGCTATGCGCGCCAGGACCGCAAGGACCAGCCGCGCGCCCCGATCACCGCCAAGCTGGTGGCCAACGTGATCACGGTGGCCGGTGCCGACCGCGCGCTCACGATGGACCTGCACAGCGCGCAGATCCAGGGCTTCTTCGACATCCCGCTCGACCATCTCTACTCGGCGCCCGTGCTGATCGAGCACTTCAGCCAGCTCGGCCTGCCCGACCTCACGGTCGTCGCGCCCGACGGGCAGCCCGTGCATCCGGCCACCGTGGACGAATTCCGGATGGGCGCCGCCGAAACGGTCGACGTCGTCGTCGAACCGGCCGGCGCCGACGCCTTCACCATCATGGCCCAGTCGATGGACCGCACCGGCTACGCGGCGGGGACGCTCGCGGTGCGCCACGGCCTCCAGGCGCCCGTGCCGGCGCTCGATCCGCGGCCGTTTCTGACGATGGCCGACATGGGGCACGGCGCCGGCCACGACATGAGCGCCATGGCGGCACCGGCCGCGGCGGCCGTCGATCCGCACGCCGGACACGTGATGCCGGGCCAGAAGCCCGCGCCGCCGCCCGATCCGCACGCCGGCCACGCCATGGGCGCTGGTGGCGCGGGCGCCGCCATCACGCATCCGGCGACCGAACGCGGCAACCCGCTCGTCGACATGCAGACGACGACCCCGGCCTCGAAGCTCGACGACCCGGGGATCGGCCTGCGCGGCAACGGGCGCCGCGTGCTGACGTACGCCGACCTCAAGAGCACGTTCGCGGATCCGGATGGCCGCGATCCCG
>CADEFY010000100.1 GCA_902826705.1 uncultured bacterium | reverse complement strand
GGATCTCGAGCGCCGCCTGCTTGCGGATGACGATCAGCTTGCGCTCGAAGGAGTCGACGTCCGGGCAGTTGCTGCCGCGGCCGACGAATACCTGGCGGACGGCCGGCTCCGCCCCCTTGACCGACGATCCGAGATCGGAATCGTCGACCGGGACGTCGCGCCAGCCGAGGATAGTCTGCCCTTCCGCCTTGGCATACTTCTCGAAGACCGTGACGCAGCGGGCCTGCGCATCGGCGTCGCGATATTCGCGCGTATCGAGCCCGACGGCGCGGGAGGGGGCGCGGTCCTCTTCTACGACGGGCTCTCGTTGCGACTCGACCGCTTCCGATCCGACACCACGCATGCTCCGTGATTTCCAGTGGGGGGCATCGGGCTCACGGATCTCTCGGCGTTCATCGACTGGTTCCAGATGGTCCCGTCAGGGCCCGAGCATGCGATCGTGGTGTGGCGGGAGGCAGGCCCGCCCGCGCGCGTGCGCGGCGTTCGCGTGAGCCGGGACGGCGTCCTCGACCCGGCCTGGGCCACGACCGGCAGCATCCTCGTGGCGGATTCCGCCTCGGATGCCACCGCGATCCCCGACGGAGCAGGTGGCCTTCACCTGCTCTGGCATGCCAGCGGGGCACCACGATGGACGCGGTGGCTCGCATCGGGCGTGCCCGCCGCGGGCCATCTCGCGAGCGGGCGACTGCTGACGCCATCCGGTGCGAGCGACTACTCCGATGCGCTCCCGCACATGCTCGAGGTGCCGGGCGCCGCCGCGCGGCCGGGTGGCGGACTGCTGTTCGCCTGGACGCGTCCCGACGGTCAGGGTCGCCTGCGGTGGTTCGAGCCCGACGGCACTCCGAGCCTCTCGGAACCCGGCGACGGACGTGAGGCTCCGGCGCGCGCCGCTGCGGTCGCGGACGACGGCGCAGGCGGTGCACACGTCTTCTATGCGGCGTACGACCCTTCGATGGGGTCCACCGGGATCAAGCACCATCGCGTCTTCGCCACGGGCGTCCTGCCGGTCGGAGCTCCGGGCGCGCTCGCACGCGTGGAGCTCGCGCCGCCGGTGCCGAATCCCGCCCGTGGCTCCACGCGCTTCGCGATCACATTGCCCGATGCACAGCAGGCCACGCTCACGCTGCATGACCTCGCGGGCCGGGTCGTGCGAGCCCACACCTTGCAGGGGGCCGGAACTCACGTCGCCCGGTTCGACGGTCTCGAGCGACTGCCCGCAGGCTTGTACTTGGCGCGATTGCGACTCGGTCGAGAGACTCGCACGACACGACTCGTCCTCGCCCGCTGAGCCCGCCCCGCGAGCTCGCGCCCGCGCTGCTACGCGTGCGCGAGCTTGCGGTACTTGATGCGGTGCGGCTGGTCGGCCTCGGAGCCGAGGCGCTCGTGGCGGTTCTTCTCGTAGTCCTGGTAGTTGCCCTCGAACCACACCACCTGCGAGTCGCCCTCGAACGCCAGGATGTGCGTGGCGATGCGGTCCAGGAACCAGCGATCGTGTGAGATCACCACGGCGCAGCCGGCGAACTCGAGCAGGGCGTCTTCGAGCGCGCGCAGCGTGTCGACATCGAGGTCGTTGGTGGGCTCGTCGAGCAGCAGCAGATTGCCGCCGGTCTGGAGCAGCTTGGCCATCTGCAGCCGGTTGCGCTCACCGCCCGAGAGAGTGCCCACCTTCTTCTGCTGGTCGGCGCCGCGGAAGTTGAACCACGAGCAGTAAGCGCGCGAGCTCACCTCGCGCTTGCCCAGCGTGACGAGGTCGTTTCCGCCGGTGATCTCCTGGAACACGGTGTTCTCGGGGTTCAGCGTGTCACGGCTCTGATCCACGTAGGCGACCTGCACCGTCTCACCCATGCGCAGCGAGCCGGAGTCCGGCTTCTCGGCGCCGACGAACATGCGGAACAACGTGGTCTTGCCCGCGCCGTTGGGCCCGATCACGCCCACGATGCCGGCCGGCGGCAGCTTGAACGTGAGGTCGTCGATCAGCAGCCGGTCGCCGTAGCCCTTGCGCAGGTGCTCGGTCTCGATCACCACGTTGCCCAGGCGCGGTCCCGGCGGGATGTAGATCTCCACGCCCTCGATCTTCTCGCGCCCCTCCTCGTTGAGCATGCGCTCGTACGACTGCAGTCGCGCCTTGCTCTTGGCCTGCCGCGCGCGCGGCGCCATGCGCACCCACTCGAGCTCACGCTCGAGCGTCTTCTGGCGCGCCGACTCGGTCTTCTCCTCCTCGATCAGGCGCTTGGACTTCTGGTCGAGCCAGCTCGTGTAGTTGCCCTCCCACGGGATGCCCGCACCGCGGTCGAGTTCGAGGATCCAGCCGGCCACGTTGTCGAGGAAGTAGCGGTCGTGCGTGACCGCGACGACCGTGCCCTCGTACTCCTTGAGATAACGCTCGAGCCACGCCACCGACTCGGCGTCGAGGTGGTTGGTGGGCTCGTCCAGCAGCAGCAGGTCGGGCTTGGAGAGCAGCAGCCGGCACAGCGCCACGCGGCGCTTCTCGCCTCCCGAGAGCGTGGTGACATCCGCATCGCCGGGCGGGCAGCGCAGCGCGTCCATGGCGATGTCGAGCTGACGGTCCAGGTCCCACAGGTTCATGGCGTCCATCTGGTCCTGCAGCTTGGCCTGTTCCTCGATGAGGCGGTTCATCTCCGTCTCATCCGGCCCTTCGGCGAAGCGTGCGGTCACCGCGTTCCAGCGGTTGACCACCTTCATCTTGTCCCCGACGCCGTCCTGCACGTTCTCGAGCACCGTCTTGGCTGGATCGAGCTGCGGCTCCTGCGAGAGCAGGCCCACCGTGTGGCCCTTGCCGAGCCACGCCTCGCCGAGGAACTCCTGGTCGATCCCCGCCATGATGCGCAGCAGCGAGCTCTTGCCCGCTCCGTTGGCGCCGAGCACGCCGATCTTGGCGCCGTAGTAGAACGACAGCCAGATCCCCTTGAGGATCTCGCGCTTGGGAGGGACCACCTTGCGGAGGTCCTTCATGACATAGATGTACGGGCGGGACGCGTCGACGGCCATGGCGGGGCACTCGCTTCTCGTGGGGCGCTGGGCGCCGTGGGGGCCGGGGCGGAGCCGGGGCTCGCGCGGGCCCGGAGTGGGGGGTGCGAAGCCGGGCAGGATGCCGGGCGCGGCGAGGGATGGCAAGCGGGCTCCGCCTGCGATCCGCACCGTGGAACCGCACGGCCGATCGCACGGTATGATCGCGTGAGGAGACGCGCCGCGGAGGGAGCCCGGATCCGCGCGCGCTCCCACCGATCGGAGGCCCGCGTGCGTTCGCCCGTACTGGTCAAGCTGGTGGTGCTGTCGTTCCTCGTCGTGCTGTTCGCCATCCCGCTGCTCTTCATCGGCGGCCTCACTCAGGAGCGCCGCGGCTATCGCGACGGGGCGGTGCGCGAGATCCAGCGGAGCAGCGCCGGCCGCCAGCGCCTGGCGGGTCCGTTCCTCGTGGTGCCCTACCGCGTGCGCACGTGGTCCGAGCAGTTCCGCGCGGGGGAGACCCGGCCCGTGCGCGTGCCGGTGGTCACCACGCAACAGCTCGTGCTGCTGCCCGACAGTCTCTCGGTCGACGCCGATCTGGCGCTCCAGACGCGATACAAGGGCATCTATCGCACGCAGCTCTACCGCACCACGGCCCAGCTCGCCGGCGCGTTCACGATCGCCGCGCCGCGCGTGCAGGAGGGCGAGGTGCTCGACTGGGGACCGGCACGCCTCGCCATGGGCGTCTCCGACGCGCGCGGCATGCGCGAGCTGCCCGCGATCCGCTGGCAGGGCCAGCCGCTGGCGCCCGAACCCGGCACGCCGCGCGGCTGGATGGGCCCGGGATTCCACGCGATCCCCGACCTGGGCGCGCTCGATGCCGGGCCGCGCACGGCGCAGTTCCAGATCGAGCTGCCGCTGCTCGGCACCGAGGCGGTCACCGTCGTGCCGGTGGGGCGTCAGACGCGCGCGAGCATCCAGTCGAGCTGGCCGCATCCGGAGTTCTCCGGGCAGTTCCTGCCCGACACGCGCAGCGTCACGGCCGCCGGGTTCCGCGGCGAGTGGCGCCTCTCGCGGCTCGCCACCGACATCGAGGGGCTGCTCGCGAAGTCCGAGCAGACCGGCGAGGACGCGATGCAGTCCAGCGCGTTCGGTGTGGAGCTGATGGAGCCGCTCGACTCCTACCGGCTCACCGACCGCGCGCTCAAGTACGGGCTGCTGTTCGTGGTGCTCACGTTCGTGGCGTTCCTGCTCTTCGAGGTGCTCGCCGCCGCACACGTGCATCTGGTGCAGTACCTGCTCGTCGGCGCAGCGCTGTCGCTCTTCTTCCTGCTGCTGCTCTCGCTCTCGGAGCACATCGCGTATCCGATCGCGTACCTGGCCGCCAGCTCGGCGAGCATCGCGCTGATCACGCTCTACACCGCGCATGTGCTGGGCGGCATGGCGCGCGCCATGGGGCTGGGCGCCGGTCTCGTGGCGCTCTACGCGTTCCTCTTCGTGGTCATGCGCTCGCAGGACTACGCGCTGCTGCTCGGCGCCGTGCTGTCGTTCGCGGCACTCGCCGTGGTCATGTGGACCACGCGCCGCGTGGATTGGAGCCGATTCGGCGCGCCGAGCCCGTGAGGGCTATCCGACCACGCGCGCGTTGGAGGTCGGCCCGGCCTTGCCGGCCAGCAGCTTCCAGACCAGCCAGCCGAGCAGGACGAAAGGCAGCAGTGGCAGCATCAGCACGCCGCCCACCAGCAGCAGCACGCCGCCACCCACCACGCCGCCGATCAGCAGTGCCGGGATCGAGAGCACGAACGCGAGCAGCATCCCGAGGCCGCCGAGCAGCCAGCCGACCAGTCGGAACGGCAGCGCGATGACCGCACCGATCACCGAACCCACCACCGCCAGCACACTGCCCACGACGACGAGCGCGAGCAGCAGCGCACCCAGTACGAACAGCTCGATCATGGATCCGCCCCCTCCCGAAGGCGCTCCCAGGGGCACGGCGCCCGGTTGCTCGTGGATACGCGCGCTCGGGTCGGCGGGTTGCAGTCGGCGTGCGCTCGACGGCGTCCTGCGCGTGCGCGTAGCCTGTCCTGCAGCATGAACGCTCCCAACGCCTTCCGCGCCCGACTCTCGGATCGCGCGCACCCGGCGGGAACCACGGCCGAGGTGCGCGTCACCCCCACGGGGCTCTCGGTCGCCGCCGCGGGGGGCGAGGAGCACTGGCCATGGCGCGTGCTGCGCCAGCGCGCGGCCGCGTTCGACGGCGGCGCGCAGCTCGAGCACACCGCGCAGGGCGACTTGCTGGTGTTCGAGGACGTGGCGGTCCTGGCGGCGATCCGCGCGGCCGCGCCCACGCCGCTCCCGGGAGCCTCGAGCGCAGCCGCGCGGCGGCACGCGCACCCGGTGGTGGTGCTCGCGCTGGTCGCCGTGGCGCTGGTGGCGGGCGCATGGCTCGCGCTGCCGCATGCGGCGGGTGCCATGGCGCGCCGACTGCCGCTCGAGTGGGAGGAGCAGTTCGGCGACGCGGCCGTGGAGTCGATGGTGCCCGCGGCGAAGCGCGTCACCGACGTGCGCGTGACACAACCGGTCGAGGCGATCGTCGCACGGCTCGCGGCGGCGCAGGAGTCGCCGTTCCGGTTCCGGGTCGTGGTGGCGGCCGACTCGCAGGTCAATGCGTTCGCGGCGCCGGGTGGTCGCATGGTGGTGAACACCGGGCTCGTGCGGCTCGCCGGCAGCGCCGACGAGCTGGCGGGCGTGATCGCACACGAGATGGAGCATGTGCGCCGCCGGCACGTGACCGTCTCGCTGTTCCAGCGCCTGTCGGTGCAGGTGCTGCTCGCGATCCTCGTGGGCGAGGCCGGCGGCGCGCTGGGAGGCGGCGCCGAGGTGGCCGGCCGGCTGAGCGCGCTGTCGTTCAGCCGCGAGGCGGAGCGCGAGGCCGACGCGGGCGGCGCAGCGCTGATGCGCGCGGCGGGCCTCGATGCGAACGCACTCGTCACGATGCTCGAGCGCATGCGCGGCCAGCAGCAGGGCGCCCTCCCCGAGCTGCTCTCCACGCATCCGGCGCCCGAGTCGCGCATGGCGGAACTGCGGCGGCAGCTCGCGGCCGCGGACGCGCGGAGTGCCGCAGGCACGCCGGCGCTGAGCGAGGAGCAGTGGCGGGCGCTGCGCGCGGCGGTCAGCCCCGAGCGCTGAGGTCGTCGCCGAACAGGTCGACCCACTGCTGCAGCGAGAGTGCGGCGCCGTCGTGCGGCAGGCCGCCGAGCTGCGCGGCGCGCCCCAGCACGGCCTCGCGCGTCCACCCGGACTCCCGCAGCTCGCGCACGCCCGAGTCGCCCGCGGACTTGCTCAGCTTGCTGCCATCGGCGTGCCGCACGAGCGGGTGATGCAGGAACCGCGGGGGCGTCGCGGCGCCCAGCGCGGGTGCGAGCCGGATCTGCCGTCCAGTGGACTCGAGCAGGTCCTCGCCGCGGATCACCAGGTCGATCCCCTGGACGAGGTCGTCCACCCCGACCGCGAACTGGTACGTGAAGTCGCCGCCTCGATCGCGGGCTAGCAGGTCGCCGCACTGCTCGCTCGGCGACTGCGCGCAGGCGCCGAGCCGCAGGTCGACGAACGACTCCACCGGGCCGTCCTCGAACCGGATGCGCCGCGCCGGCGTGGCGGAGGGATCGATGCCGCGGTCCCGGCATGTGCCCGGGTACCGCAGCTCGCGGCCCGCGTCGTTCGCGGGGCTCGCGCCGGCGATCGCGCTGCGCGAGCACACACACGGGTAGGCGAGGCCCGCGCGCTCGAGTGCGCCGAGCCGCGTGGCGTAGCGCGAGAGGTCATCGCTCTGCCGCTGCGGCGACGCGCCCGCGCGCAGGTCGGCGGTCGAGATGCCGTCCGGCACGAGCCCGAGCCAGTCCATGTCGTCGAGGATCGCGCGCTCGTGCTCGGGTCGGCAGCGGCCGCGGTCGTGGTCCTCGATCCGCAGCAGCACGCGGCCGCCGTGGGCCCGGGCGAGCCCCCACACCCAGACGGCGTTCACGACGTGCCCCATGTGCAGGCGCCCCGTCGGCGAGGGGGCGAAGCGCGTCGTGAAGCCGGGCGCGAGCACGTCGCGCCATGGGCGCGGCATCCCGCGGGCGTCATCGGACATGCGGCTCGCCCCGGCGTCCGGCCGGACGCCGTGAGGTAGAGTGTCCACCCCGATGCCGTCCGATCGCAGCCCGTTCTGGAGGAGCCTGCATGCCTGCCACGAAGGTCACGGTGTTCGACAATGGCTCCATCCGGGTCGAGGGCGACTTCGAGCTCGTCGACCAGCACGGTACGGCATTCGGTCTCGCCGGTCGTCAGCGCATCTCGCTCTGCCGCTGCGGCCAGTCGGCCAAGAAGCCGTTCTGCGACGGCACGCACAAGACGTGCGGGTTCCAGTCGCAGGTCGTGGCGATCGACCTCGAGCCGCCCGCGCCCAAGCCCGGCGCCTGATCCGATGCGCCGAGGCGGATCGCTGCTGGCGGTGCTGCTGGCGCTGGCGGCGGCAGGGCTGTGCGTGCGGCTCGGCTTCTGGCAGCTCGGCCGCTGGCAGGCCAAGCGCGCGGCGCTCGCCGCGGCGGCCACGCGCGCGGGTGCGCCCGTGCAGGACGTGTACGCGAGCTGGGAGCTGACGCCCGCGGCCGTCGGCACGCGGCTGCGCGTGCACGGGCAGATCGACGAGCGCCGCCATGTGCTGCTCGCGGGGCGCATCGACCAGGGCGAGCCCGGCGTGGCGCTGGTGAGCGTGTTCGCGCTCGAGGGCGGCGGCCACGTGCTGCTCGAACGCGGCTGGCTGCCGGCGCTCGATGCGCGCGATGCCGATCCGCGCGCGGTCGCGTCGCGCGGCCCGCAGGTGCTGCTGGCGCAGCTCGACTCGCTGCCGGGCACGCCGCTGCGTGCGCAGTGGCTGCCGCTGCCCGGCGAGCCCACACGCTGGTCGGTGGGGCGCCTCACGCTCGGCGGCGTGCGCACGCACCTCGGCGACTCGCTGGCGCCGTTCCGCCTGGTGGCGCTGCCCGAGCCCGGGGCGCCCGCGCGGCCCAAGCGTGTCGCGCCCGCCGCGCCGGACGCCACGATGCACCTGTCCTACGCGCTCCAGTGGTTCCTGTTCGCCGCCGGCATCGTGGGGGCCACGGCCTTCGTGGCCTGGCGCCGCCGCGACGCCGACCGCGCGTGAGCGAGCCCAGCGGCGTCATTCGCCCCCTGCCAGGCGTCATTCACCGAACCTCCGCGCCCATCGGCCGAAAGACCCGAGCCCGGCCGCGCGCGCGTCCGTAACTTCCCTTGCGTGCAGAGGGACGCGGCCCCGCCAATGCGGCGGGGGCGGTGATCCGGGAAGGAGGTCGCGATGTCGACCAAGCGAGGCGGTTGGGACTGGGATGCCATGTGGTGGGGGCTGATCATGATCACGGCCGGTGCGGCGTTCATGCTCATCAACACCGGCGTGCTGGATCGCAGCTTCTACGGCAAGTGGTGGACCGTGATGCCCGTGGTGTTCGGCGTGACGCGGTTGGTCACGGGCCGGAGCGCCAAGGCGCTCTCCGAGGGCGTGTTCCTCGTGATCATCGGCGGCTGGTTCATGGCGGCGGTCACGCACTGGCAGGGCATCACGTGGAGCAACGGCTGGCCGCTCGCGCTGATCGCCGTGGGCGCCAGCACGCTCACCGAGACGGTCGCCGGCCACTTCATGCCCAAGCGCGCGAAGCGCGACGAGGAGGACACGACATGCGTCCGTTGAGGACCCCCGGACACCGGCTGCGCGACACCGCCCTCGCGGTGTGCCTGGGCTGGCTGATGCTGCAGAACGCCGTGCTGCTGACGATGGCCCCGTGGGATCGCCTCGGCGTGCTCTCCACGGTCGGCGGTGCGATGCTGAAGGCGATGTGGGTCCTGTGCGCGCCGGTGGTGTCCGCCGTGCTCGCCGCGTTCCTCGGATGGGCGTTCATCACCGGCCTGCTGCACGACTCCAGTGGCGTGCAGGCGGGCGCAGGCAAGGAGCTGCATCATGGCTGATCGCGAATACGGACACCTGACCGGGCCCCGGCCCGAGAAGCCCAACTTCCAGAGCGCCGGGAGGTTGATCTTCGGCGCGGTGCTGCTCAGCGTCGGCGTGCTGTGGACGCTGGACAACCTGGGGCTGGTGGATTCGGGGCGCATCCTCGACTGGTGGCCGGCGGCCATCGTGCTGTTCGGTCTCAGCAAGATGTTCGGCGTGGGCTCGCCGCGGTCGTTCATGACCGGCGCCTTCTTCACGCTCTTCGGCCTCGTGGTGCTGGGCGCCCAGCTCGACTACTACGACGTCAACATCTGGAAGCTGTGGTGGCCGACCCTGCTCATGTTCATCGGCGGCTCGATCGTGCTGCGCGCCGTGCGCGGCACGGGCCCGTCGTTCGGCGAGTCCAAGGGCACCACGGGCGACTCGTACGTGCGCACGTTCGCCATGATGGGCGGCACCACGCTGCGCCTGAGCTCCGCCCAGTTCCGCGGTGGCGAGCCGAGCGCGGTCATGGCCGGCATCGAGTACGACATGCGCGGCGCCACGCCGGCGTCGGACACCGTGGTGATCGACGCGTTCGCCATGTGGGGCGGGATCGACCTGACCGTGCCGCCGGACTGGCGCGTGGTCAACGAGGTCACGGCCATCATGGGAGGCGTCGAGGACAACAGCGTGCCGCCCACCGGCACCCCGCGCACCACGATGATCGTGCGCGGCACCGTGGTGATGGGCGGCCTCGAGATCAAGACACGCGCCGTGGGCGTGCAGGACCCCGACTGACCGATGCACCCCCTCCTGCTGGGTCGCATGCGCATGGCGCTGTTCGGCGCCATCTGCCTCACGATGGGCGGGCTGCTGGCCGGGCTGCTGCGTCTGGTGACGCCGCGGTCCTGGCCGGAGGCGCTGCTCTTCGCGATGCCGATGGCGGCGTTCTACGGCTTCGCCGTGCTGTCCGCG
>CADEFY010000099.1 GCA_902826705.1 uncultured bacterium | reverse complement strand
TCACCCAGGAGTTCGCGCGCCGCGCCCGCAGCCTGGGCGCCAGTCGCGTGCTGGCCGCGGCCACCGCGGCCATCCGCATGGCCGCCAACGGCGCAGACGTCGCCGCGGCGATCGGCGCACGGGCCGGTCTGCCGGTGCGGGTGCTGAGCGGCGAACAGGAGGCGCAGCTCGTGTACGCCTCGGTGGTGCTCGGGCTGGCGAACCGGGCGCGCGAGAGCCAGAACGTGGTCTTCGACCTGGGCGGGGGCAGCACCGAGGTGGTGAGTGGCGTGGGGGCCCGGCCCGGTCGTTGGCAGAGCCTGCCGTTCGGAGCCGTCACGCTCACCGAGCGCCTGTTGCCCGAGGACCCGACCACGCTCGCGCAGCGGGAGGCGGCACGCGAGGTGATCGCCCGCGAAGTCATGCATGGCTGTGCATATCTCCCGGCGCGCGCCACGGTCCTCGCGGGCGTCGGTGGCACCGTCACGGTGCTGGCCTCGCTCGACCGGGGGATCACCGAGTACGACCCCTCGTTGCTCGAGGGCTGGTTCGTGCCGCGCGATCGCGCCGAACGGCTCATCGGCGAACTGGTCGAGGCGACGCCTGAGGCGCGTCGGCGTCTGCCCGTGATGGGGGAGGGTCGGGCCGACATCATCGGTGCGGGCGCCCTGGTGGTGGAGGCGCTGTTGCGCCGGTTCGAGGCGCCGGGGCTCGTGTGCTCCACCCAGGGGCTCCGCTACGGCCTGGCGCGCTGGGCGGCGGACGAGCGGATGCTCGACGCCTGACCCGCCTCGCGGAGATTCCCATTGACGGATCTTTCACAACGGGCGGACACTGAGCGCAGGCAAGTCGCAGGTCCCCTCATCCTAGATCCGTCCCGTCTCGTCGTGGCTCGGTGAGCGGGCAGTATTCCTACCTACCCTGACGTCCGTCGACGGAGGGAGTGGACAACGCGATGGTGAAGCTCCGGAACAGGATCCTATCCACCCTGCTGCTCGCCGCACTGAGCGTGACGTTGCTCGGGACGACGGCCGAGGCGGCGCGTCGTCGAGCGCGCACGCCCTCGATCGCGCCGCCGCGTCCGACCGTCTCGCCCAACGCGGGTGAGCCCGACCTCACGGGTCAGACTGCACCGATGCCGCCCAAGATCGAGCGGTCGTCGTCGCAGCTGGCGCCGGGGAACGGCAACGCGAAGTTGCAGGAGTGGGTCAGGCTCTGGCTCTCGCTGTACTCCAAGCGACGCGACTAGAAGACCGCCGAGGTCGTCGAGGAGCGTCGCAGGCGTCCCGGTGAGGATCACCGGGACCGCCTCGGAGTCAGTGAGTCACATCGAGGGTCCAAGACGTGCAGCGAGCGATCCCCCCCGATCCGTCGCGTGCGAGGCAGACGCCACAGGGCGTCGGCCAGCATGAGTCGGTCGGTGACCTCCATCTGGCCGCGGATGACTTCGTGAGTGCCCTGGATTCGTTCCGGGCCGCTCTCGCGGAGACTGCGCCCGACGCCGTGCGCGACCGCGTGCGACTCCTGCTGCGCATCGCGCAGGCGGAGTACCTGCGCGGCGAGTACGCGCTGGCACGCGCGCGCGCGCTGGAGGCCCGCCGCGTGGGTCGCGTGCTCGAGGAGTCGCGCGAGCGAGCCCTTGTCGCCGCATCGCTCGCCGCCACGCATGGGGAGTCGGGCGAGTACCGCCGCTCGCACCGCTACGCGCGCTACGCCTACGCGGTCCTGCGCGACACCGACGATCACCGCACCGTGGGCCGGATGGCGCTCGTGCTGGGCAACGACCTCGCACGCCTCGGCCGGCCACAGGACGCGATCGAGTGGCTGCAGAACGCCGTCGCCACGTTCCGTCGCATCGAGGATTCCGAAGGGCTCGTGTCCGCCCTCAACTCGCTGGGTCTGGTCTACAAGAACCTGCGCGAGTGGCGGGAGGCCACGCGCTTCCTCGAGCAGGCGCTGCAGATCGACGAGCGCAAGGGCTTCTACTCGCGCATGCGCATCCACCATCAGAACCTCGGGCTGATCCGGTTCCGGCTCGGCCAGTGGGAGATGGCCGACGAGCACTTCCGCCAGTCACTGCGCATCTCGCGCGATCTCTCGCACCCGCAGGGCGAGGCGGCCGCGTGGCTCGCGCTCGGCATGCTGGCGCGCCGCCGGCGCGACACCGAGCAGGCCGAGGAGCACTTCCAGTTGGCGCTTCAGTTGGCGCAGAAGGGCTCGGCCCGACGCGAGGTGCTGCTGGCGCGCGAGTTCCTCGGCGAGCTCGAGATCGACCGCGGCCACGGCCCGGCGGCGCTGAGCTGGCTGGAGCCCGCGCTCGAGGACGCGCGCGCGATCGCGCCGCAGGGCGACCTCGTCATGGAGCTCGAGATCCGCATCGGCATGGCGCTGCAGCTCACGGGCCGCGCCGACGAGGCGAGCGCGTGCACCACGCGCGGCCTGATGCTGGCGGAGCGGCTCGGCGACCGGATCGAGCAGGGCATCGCGCTGCGCGCCCTCGCGCGACTCGATGCCGTGCGCGGGCAGGTCAGTTCCATGGAGGCGCGCCTGCGTGAGGCCGCCGAGCACTTCGAGCAACTGGGCGAGACGTTCGAACTCGCGCGCACGCTGGCGTCGTTCGGGGAGTACCTGCCGCTCCTGCCTGCGAGCGCGCGCCTGCGCCTGCCGCTCGAGCCCGTGGCCGAGGCGGCGCGGCGTGCGGCGGCGCTCTATCGCCAGCTCCGCGTCGTGCCCCTGGCAGCCGAGGCGCTACTGGCGCTGGCGCGGCTCGAGGCGGAACGCGAGCAGTACGATCACGCGCTGACGCTGCTCGAGCAGGCCGAGTCGTGGCTGTCCGAGAACGCCGACGCGGAAGCCGAAGGGCGTGCGGGTCAGCTGCGGCGTGACATCGAGCGCCAGTACGTGGCCGTGTCGCTCTCCACGTGCAACGAGTTCCGTGCGCTCGAAGAGGCCAACCGCCTCTTCCGCGAGACGTCCGACATGGACGGCCTGCTGTCGCAGATCGTGAAGCTCGCCGTCGAGCACGCGGGCGGCGATCGCGGGTTCGTGGCGTTCACCTCGAGCCCCGGCCGGCTCGATGTGGTGGCGCAGCACGGGCTGGGCCGCGATCGCGCACGCCGCGTGCTGCGCGTGCTCGAGAACGTCGTGGGCGCGCGCTTCGCCGAGAACGGGCCGGTGTTCTCGAGCCGCGTCGCCGCCGATCCGCGCTTCAGTCGCGCGATGACCGAGGCGCTCGAGGGTGTCGGCTCGCTGGTCTGCGTGCCGCTCAACTTCCCGTCGCAGTCCGTCGGCCTGGTGTTCGTCGACCGGCTCAACGACAACCTGCTGGGAGCCTTCAAGCAGCGCGACCTCAACCTGCTCGCCGTGCTGGCCAACAGCGCCGCAGTGGCGATCGTCGAGGCGCAGCGCTCGCTTCTGCTGGTCGAGAACCGTCAGTTGCGCGATCAGCTCCGCCCCAATGCGTCGGCCGACCGCGTGGTGAGCCAGTCGCGCGCCGTCGCCGACATCCTCACGCTGCTGCGCAAGGTCAGCGACAGCGATGCGACGCTGCTCTTCATGGGCGAGACGGGCACCGGAAAGGGCCTCTTCGCGCAGGTCGTGCACGAGCAGTCGCAGCGCCGAGACCGGCCGTTCGTGCAGGTCAACTGCGCGGCGCTGCCCGAAGCGCTGCTCGAGTCCGAACTGTTCGGTTACGTGCAGGGCGCGTTCACGGGCGCCAACCGCGACAAGGGCGGCCTCTTCGAAGAAGCCGCCGGCGGCACGATCTTCCTCGATGAGATCGAGAAGATCCCCGAGGCCGTGCAGGCCAAGCTCCTGCACGTGCTCGACCGCGGCGAGATCCGCCCCGTGGGTGCCACGCGCTCGCGGCGCGTCGACGCGCGCGTGATCTGCGCCACGAGCAGCGACCTGCGCGAGCGGATCCGCGAGGGCCGCTTCCTCGAGGACCTCTACTACCGGCTCAACGACATCACCGTGCGCGTGCCCGCGCTGCGCGAGCGTCGCGAGGACATCCCGGTGCTGGCGCAGCACTTCCTCGCCGTGTACTCGCGGCAGATGGAGAAGCCGGTGCGCGGGTTCGCACCGGGCGTGCTCAAGGCGCTGCTCGATCACGACTGGCGCGGCAACGTGCGCGAGCTGGAGAAGACCGTGAAGCGCATGGTGGTGCTGGCCGACGACGACGACCTGCTCGGGCTCGATCTGCTGCCGGCCGAGGTCGCGGAGTCGACGCACGCACCGGCCGAGCCGCGCTGGACACCCGAGGCGGTGCTCGCGGCCGAGCCGCCGCGCGCGGGTCGGTCGTTGAAGAGCGCGGTGAGCGAGATGGAGCGCCAGCTCATCACCGAGGCGCTCGAGCGCAACCGGGGCAACAAGACGCGCGTGGCGCGGGAGCTGGGGCTCAGTTACCCCACGCTGCTGCAGCGCATCCGCGCGTTCGGCCTCGAGACGCGGTAGTCCCGCGCGTCGCGGCGTGCCGATCGGCACCCGCGCCTGAAAGCGACTTTCGAGTCGGCACTCGAAACTCTCTTTCCAGCCAGGTCCGCTCGCCCCAACGACTTCGCGCGGTGCCGCGCTCGTCCTCAATTCCCCTGCGAGGATCGGGGGGAGCGCCGCCCTCCGAGCGCCCTGCGCCGGACGGGCAGGCTCGACCGCAACTCGAAGCGGGAGTGCGGTTTGGCACTTCTTCGGATCGGCTTGCCGGAGTTGGCACGACGGCTGCTCTAGTGCCTCGTCGGAGGGGGGGACCTCCAACGAGCACCGGTGAGCGATCACCGGACTCACATTCTGAGCTAGCCGGTACAGCAGGGAACGGTCGAGGGTACGAGCCCCGTCTGACGGACAACGCATCGTCCTCTGCGACCGGCTAGCTTGGAGACTTCATCGCAGGACTGTCGACGACTTCCGCTTCACGTTGCACCCCTGGAGCCGATGGAGGGACGGCCTCTCGTTCGCCGCACGCGGAACCCGGTCCGCGGCGGACTCAGAGGTTCCGGACGCCCCAGGGAATGAGCACCGGTCCGATCACATCGTGCGCCTACACTGGGGGATGTCCAGGCGTAAGGTGTGAGGAAGCACCGGCCGGTGCTCACCAACTTCCGGTGTCGCGCCCTTCGCACACCTGAGTCAGGGGCGCACACCGCACCGCCGCCGGGCCGAGACCCGGCGGCGGTTCTGTTGTCGGGGCAAGGTGTTGTCTCCCTTGCGACTGGGCCGGTGCGGCGCGTTCGCCCCCGCACGCCTACCGCGTGGCATGGCCATTGCCGTCTCGGCTCGGTGCGCTTCTCCCCGATCCGCTGACCCGGAGGCATCCATGCGTCTGGCCACTCTCGTGTTCGCCGCGGCGACTCTCGCGCTGCTCACCGGCTGCGACGACGAGCGTGTCGTCTCCCCCAGGGACACCACGCCGCCCGCGGCTCCACGCGGCCTGACCAGCGTCACCGGCGACACCCAGGCCTCGCTGCGCTGGCTGGCCAACACCGAGCGCGACGTCGCCGGCTATCGCGTCTACATGGCGCCGTGCGAGACCGGCTCGAGCTGCCCCTACGACCGCGTGGGCACCACCACCGGCACGAGCTTCGTGGTCACGGGCCTCGGCAACGGCACCACGCGCTACTTCGCGGTCGCCGCCGTGGACGACGAGGGCAACGAGAGCGATCTGTCCTACGAGACGGTCTTCGACACGCCGCGCCCCGCCGGGTTCGGCCGGCTGCTGTCCAACTACCTCGCGAGCCCCGGCACTGCCGGCTATGACTTCTCCGCCGCCGCCACCCGCGACTTCGAGGACCCCGCGACCGACGTGTACTTCGGTCACAACGGCAGCGTGGCCCAGATGTTCGCCACCGACGTGCTCACCGACATCCAGGATGCCGGCTATGCCACGTCGCTCGACGCGGTCGATTGGGCGCCCAGCTCCGGCTGGTCGCCGAGCGGTACAGTCGAGCTCATCGTGGGGCACTGTTACATCGTGTGGACTCGCGACGACCACTACGCCAAGTTCCGAGTCACCCAGGTCGGCGCCGGCTCGGTGCAGTTCGACTGGGCCTACCAGACCGATGCGGGCAACCCCGAGCTCAAGCGCGCACGCGCGCGGGACGAGGGCGCGCCCACGCGTCGCACGGTCACCTGGATCCGTTGATGCCCCATCCAAGTGCGACGCCTTCGCGAGGGTTCCTCCTCGCGCAGGCGCCGCACCGGAGCCGCCCGGCACGCGGCCCCGGTTCCCCACGCCACGAGGAGTCCGTCATGTCGCCCGCCCGTCACCCGCTCTCCGCGCTGCTGCTCGCCGTGGCGGCGTTCGCGCCCGCGTCAGCGTTCGCGCGGCCGCTCGGCGTCGAGGTCTGGACCGATCGCGGCGATGACGCGGTCTACCAGCCCGGCGATGCCATGACCATCAAGGTGCGCACCAGCGACGATGCGCACCTGCTCGTGTACGAGATCGACACCGACGGGCGCATCCAGGTGCTGTACCCGTGGCGTCGCGGCAGCGGGTTCGTCGAGGGGCGCAGCACCCTGCGCCTGCCGCCTGAGGGTTCGCGCACCGAACTGGTGGTCGAGCGCTCCACGGGCCAGGGGTATCTCGTGGCGATCGCGTCGCGCGAGCCGTTCCGCGACCTGCCCTGGTACCTGCGGCCCTACGATCCGCAGGCCGAGAGCGTGGGATACGAGGACGAGGACGATCCGCGACGCGATCCCGACGAGGACCTGACGGGCTTCGATGAAGACGGTCGGCTCGTGGGCGATCCGTACGTGGGGATGGAGCGCATCCGCCGCCGCGTGCTCGGACGCCCGTCCGACAGCGAGGACTTCGCCAGCTCGTATGCGAGCTACTACGTGAACCGCGAAGTGCGCTACCCGCGCTACGTCTGCTACGACTGCCACGCGGGGAACCGCTGGCAGTGGTGGGACGGGTTCGATCCCTATCACACCACCTGCAGCGTGTTCGACCTGCGCGTGAACTGGTCGTGGTGCTGGGGTCCGTGCGGGTGGACCACACGGGTGCCCTATTACTATTACGTCGTGCGATCGGACTGCCCGCCGCGCTATCGCCGGTGGTACGACCGCCGCGTGCGGCTCAGCTCGTGGGACGACCGGCACGCGTGGAATGACCTCTGGGGCGGCCCCCTGCGCCGCATCAAGTCCGATCCGCCGGCCGGGTATGTGCCGCCCGCACCGGGTGGGGGCTGGGGGCAGGGAGGCGGTGCACCCGACGTGGGCGGCCCGCGCTACAAGCCTCCGGGCTACATGGACTCGCCGCGCGTGAAGGGCGGCACCTCCGGGCTGCCGATCGGTCGCCGGACGCGCCCCGGCTCCGAGACGCCCTCGGACCTGGGTGGCGCGCGTGGCCGGCCCGAGCGCATGCCGTCGCGCCCCGCGCCGCGCGAGGACGAGCGCGAGGAGCCGCGGCCGAGCCGCGACCCCGGGCATGGCCGACGCGAGTCGCCGCGCTGGGAGCCGCGCGAGAAGCCGCAGGATCCCACCCCTGCGCCGCGCGTGGAACCGCAGCGCGAGCCGCAGCGCAAGCCCGATCCGCCCCCGCCGCCGCGCGAGAAGCCCTCGAGTGGGGAAGGCCGCGGTGGCAAGGGCGGTGGCGGCGGCGGTGGGGGCAAGGGCGGCAGTGGCGGGGGTGGCAAGGGCGGCGGCGGCTGAACCGCGGGCCCGCATCGAGTGTAGAGTGCAGCATGGCGCGCGCGACGGGGCCGACAGGCGTCCCGTCGCGCGCGCGTCCTGCCCGCTCCCCGGAGGCCACTCGGTGATCCGTCGTCTGCTCGCGCTCTCGTCCCTGTGCTCGCTCACCCTCGCCGTTCCAGCGGCCGCTGCGCCGCCCGGGTTCGCGTTCCTCGAAGTGCCCGCGGGCGCGCGCGCCTCGGCCATGGGCGGGGCGCACGTCTCGGTGGCCCACGGCGCCGAGGCGGCGTTCTGGAACCCCGCCGGGTTGCTCGGCGTCGAGCGCACCGAGGTCACGGGCACGCACTACGAGTGGATCGAGTCGCTGCGCCAGGACCAGTTCGCGATCGCGGGACAGCTCTTCGGCGGCGGCGTGGCCGCCTCGATGCGGGCGCTCTACTCCGAACCGATCGAGCAGCGCGATGACCTCGGCAACCTGATCGGCACGTTCGGTTCACACGACCTGCAGTTCGGGCTCGGATACGGCTTCGACCTCGGACAGGGATGGAGCGCCGGCGTGGCGGGGCAGCTCGTGCGCGAGCGCCTCGCCGAACTCTCGGCGGACACCTGGGGCGTGGATCTGGGCGTCGCCTATGCCCCCGAGTCGTGGGGCGGCACGCGCGCCGCGCTCGCGGTGCAGAATCTCGGCCCCGCAGCGCAGTACGTGATCGACGGCGCACCCGGCCGCGATGTGGCGCTGCCGCTCGCGCTGCATGGCGGCATGAGCACGAGCCGGCCGGTCGGATCGCTCACGCTGCTCGGCGCGCTGGACTCCCGCCTCACCACCGGCCGCGCCGGCATCCTCGCGATGGGCGCCGAGCTCGCGTCCCCCGTCGGCGCCGCCCTGCGCGCCGGCCTGCGCGTGAACGACGACCTCAGCACGTTCAGCGTGGGCGCCGGCTACCGCGGCAGCGGCTTCGCGGTCGACTACGCCTTCGTCCCCTCCCGACTCGACCTCGCCGATACCCACCGCTTCTCCTTCAGCGCGAGGTTCTGACCCCTTCCCAGGCCGAGCCCGAGGGAAGCCGTGAGTTCGGGCGCGGGAGGCCGCTCACCGCATGGGCCGAAGTGCAGAGGGGTCCTGGAGCAGGAAGCGGAAGGACGCCGTCGCAGGAGGGGAGGGGACACGACGTCCCCGATCCGACGCTGAGGTCCATGCGGTGAGCGGCCTCCCGCGCCCGCGGTTCGCTGCGAAGCGACGACCGCTCCTCACGCCCCCCAGCGCTCCATCGTCAGCGCCCCATCCTCGAGCTTCGCGTAGCTGAAGTGCTCGATCCAGTCCCCCAGCACCATGAACTGCCGCGCGCCCTCACGCTGTTCATGCACGTGATGGAAGTGGCCCACGAGCACGCCGTCGAATCCTTCCGCGAAGCGCGGGAGCGCGATCTCGCGCCAGAGTCGCTCGGGCTGGAGCGGCGCATGCCCGCGCGAGCGGCGCGACAGGCCCGAGACCGCGTGCGCCAGCGGGATCCCCAGATCCGGGTGCAGCATCTGGTAGAGCCGGATCGCCACCGGACTGCGCAGGACGCCGCGCAGCATGCGATACCCGAGATCCCCGCCCACCAGGCCGTCGCCGTGGTGCAGCCACAACCGGCGGCCCTGCGCGGTCACCGGCAGCGCGCCGTCCACGGTGGTGATGCCGAGTGACTCGTGCAGGAAGGAGCCCAGCCAGAAGTCGTGATTGCCGTTCAGGACCACGATCTCGACGCCGCGTTGCCGCAGATGCTGCAGTGCCGCGAGGGTGGAGAACAGGTCTCGCGGGATCGCGGTGCGGTACTCGAACCAGAAGTCGAACAGGTCACCGACCACGTACAGCGTCCTCGCGCGGCCCGGCAGCCATGCGAGGAAGTCGTGCACCCGTCGCCGCTCGCGCGCTTCCGCTGCGGCGGGGCGGGCGCCCAGGTGGGCATCGGACATGAAGTAGAGGCCGTCAGCGGACATGGCGCGGCATGGTACTTCACGCTCCCTCGACGCGCCCTTCACCGAGTCTCGACGCGGGTCGGCGACCGTGGGGCTTCTCGCCGCGCCGGTGGGGCGGTGGGCGCAACGGACAGAACCCTGCGGGGCCGCCGCGCGTCTCAATCCCCGAGCGCAGGGCGCAGGCCAGTATTGACGGCCGCTTGACCAGCCGATGCCGTCTCTGTCCGATGCTCTGCGCATGGTCTCCGGCGATCGCGGCCCCGTTCCTGCATCACTCCGGGGTGCGCACCGCCCGTTCCCGCTCCCGACCGCCGTTCTGGAGGAACTCGATGCACACCCAACCGGTCATCCGTCCCCGTAGCTACTTCCTCGGCGCCGCCGCTCTGCTCCTGGCCGG
>CADEFY010000098.1 GCA_902826705.1 uncultured bacterium | reverse complement strand
CCTCCGATGGAGCCGGCACTTCGCGATCGCGCGGGTGGGCACCCGACGCCAGTAGTAGTCGGCCCAGCGCTCGGGGATGGCCTCGTGACTCGGGAACAGGCGTGTCGCGAGCAGGTCCTCGGGCGAGAGGAGCCGCGTGGTGAGCCCGAGGCGCATGGCCGGCGAGCCCTCGCGCCTGCGCTCGGAGAAGTGCTTCATCCAGTTCCTCCAGGTGATGGTGAGCCAGAGGCGCTCGGCGGCGCTCTGGCGGCGGCGCGAGAACGCGATGGTCTCGCGCTTGTGGTTGGCGCCGCTGTGGCGGATGAGCAGGTCCAGCAGGTTCACGGGGAAGAGCGGGTTGTGGGTGGTGCGCGCGGCGCGCGAGGACATGGTGTGGTGGTGGAACGTGTGCGCGGGCAGGCGCTTGATGGCGCGCGGGTAGTCCTGGTGCTCGTCGGTGTGGAGCGTGACCTCCTGCGGCTCGGGCAGCACGAGGCGCAGCAGGTGCGCGACCTCGAGCTCGACCGAGCGCGGGTCGGGCCGGCCGAGCGTGGCCTCGAGTCGCCGTCTCCGGCGCTTCTGGGCGTCGGTCATGGAGCCGGAGCGGCGCAGCTCGGAGTCGGTGAACCCGTGGCAGAAGTGCGAGTGCCGGCCGAGGAGGGTGTGGAAGAGCGTGGGATGGGACTGGCTCCACTCGAAGGACTGGAACGAGTCCATGGCGAGCGGCTCGGTGACGGCTCCGCGCGGCCGGTGGCGCAGGTGATGGAGCAGCGCGTGGCGGCCGAGTCGGGCGCCGTGCAGCGCGATGGTCTGGGGCGAGGCGCGGAACTCACGGGCGATCTGGCGGAAGGCGGAGCAGCCGACGAGGCGGTGGAGGGTGGGCAGCAGGAGCTCGGGGCGCTTGAGCCAGTAGGTGGTGCGGAACGTCTGGTCACAGAAGTGACGCCGGCAGTGACGGCACTGGTAGCGCTGGACGCGGTGCGGCGGGGCGAGGCGGCGGTGGTGGCCGGCGCGGTGGAAGCGCCATCCGGGCGCGCCGGGACGATGGAAGTCGCACTTCGGGTTGGGACAGAACGGGGGCGACTGGGGGGCTGCCGTGTCGGTCATGCCCTCACAGGCTGCAAGTCACGCGCCGCCCGAGATCTTCCGCGCACAACGCACAGCATGGACGCCACGCCGCTGACTCAGGCGGAGTCGCTCGGTGTCACTCCGGCGGCGGATGCGTCAGCGAGCCGCGGAGTAAAGCTGCTTGAGACGCCCCCAGGTCGAACCATCGAGCTTAGTCGTGGACCCGCCGAAGGTCACGATGCGCTGGTGACCTTGGGTGACCGTGCCGCCGTAGAAGTAGCTCTGGAGCTCGTACCAGAAAGTCCCGTCGGGATCGCCGATGACCTGGAGCGGGAACTCGAAGGTCAACGTGTTGCCGACCAGCTGATAGTCGGCCTCCCCACGGACGGGTCCCCAGCCCCCTGGGCCGCCCGAGCCGGCGGCCTCACAGACAGACAGCTTGCCCGTCTGGTGGATCTCAGCGGAGCGGATGATCACCTGGATCGAGTTGAATGCGTAGGGCGGCGAGAAGTCGATCCAGTACTGGAACAGGTCCCGCGCGCGACCGAACCCATCCACGGTGAAGAAGTCCGGTGGCGAGCTGAAGGTGATCGAGAAGGACGTCCGGAGCGTCAGGGGATCGATCGAGGCGTGACTGTCCACGATCGACACCTGAGCGCGCGCCGGGGCCGAGGCGAGCAGGATCAGGCCGAGGACGGATGAGAGGAGCAAGCGACGTGTACGCATCTCGGGGCCTCCCTTCGATCGGAGCGTGGGCGATCCGCGGAAGGAAGTGTAGATCGGCCCATTCCGCCCGGGCAAGGACTATCTTGTTTTCTTGATGCGTGGCGCGAGACCCCGGATCAGGAGTCGCCGTCCTCGATATGGAACGCGTGCAGCACGCGATGCGCGATTGGCGAGAGCACGATCCCCATGGCGCCCACGAACACGAGACCGCTGAAGAGCGCGTAGGCCGAGGCGAACAGCTTGGCGCTGTCGTGCGTCAGTTCGTGCACCGGTCCCATGCCCCCGAGCAGCATGGAGGACTCGAGCACTGCGTCCACGAGCGAGAGCCCCGCGAAGTGCTGGTAGCCCATCACTCCGATCGCGAGCGCTGCCAGGACCAGCACAGTGGCCAGTCCCACGGCGCGGGCCACCCGACCGAGGAACACGGGCAGCGGCGCCAGCTTCTGCCGCTTGGACTCCATTCGCGTCATGTCAGCGCCCTCCGCGGGACGTGCGTCCGAGCCACTCGATCGCCGCCTGCACCGAGGCATCCTGCAGCGGATCGTCGAAGTCGTCACGCCCCGAGACGAGCGTGTCGGGCAGCACCACGCCATCGCAGCCCCGGTCGGCTCGATCGGTCATGCCGCCCACGGTGAGTGTGAGCAGGAGGCCTTCGCCCACATCCACCGGCGCGGTGACCGTGGCGTACCCGCGCGCCGTCGGCTCACCCATCAGCACGGTGCGCGCGCGGCCGCGGAACGCCAGCGCGAGCGCCTGTCCCGAACTGCGAGTCAGCGGACCGAGCAGCACCGCCACGGGCTTGGTCGCCTCGCTGCCTCGCTGCGGCCGGCCGAGCGAGGCGAACTCGCGATCGCCGCTCGCATCTCGCCAGAGAAGTGCGCCGGCGCGAAGCACCCAGCGCTGCACGATCGTGCGGTCGGCCTCGGCGGTGCCGCCCACGACCCCATCGCCGAGCAGCGGCGCCAGCCCGACCAGCATGGGATACAGGTTGCCGCCGCCATTCAGGCGCAGATCGACGATCCAGCCGCGCGGGCGCTTCGATGCGAGCGCTCCGACCTGTGCATGCAGCGACTCGGCGAGTGCACGCACCTCCCCGGGCGACGCCGCGGGCATGCCCGGCACGAGCACGTACGCGACGTGATCGCGCAGCATGCGGCCGTGCGGCCGGCCCGAAGCGGCATGTTCGCGCGGCATGATCGCAAGCAGCCGCTGGCGCTCGGGCTCCTCCATGCCCTCCCAGTGCGAGTGCGCCCGGCCCTGCCACACGAACCGCGAGTGCACGTCGCCTGCGCGTTCGAACAGCGCCACGAACGCCGCGGCGCGCGAGGCGTCGGTGCTGGCGGTGTCGAGCGTGGCACGCAGGGCCGGCTCGGCCGTCGCCCAGTCGATGCGCGCGCGGTGCAGCCAGCGCGTGCGCAGCGCCTCGAGCAACGGCTCCGCGGGGAACGCAGGCGCGGTCACGACGGACTGCGCGTGCAGGGGGATCGGCGCCGCGAGCAGCACGGCGCACAGAGCGAGCAGCCCGCGCGCGCTCACCGCGAGAACAGCCGCTTGAGCCGCCCGATCGTGGTCGAGGCCGCGGGCGTCTTGTCTGGCAGGATCTGGCCGCGGATCTCGCCATTGAGCGAGTAGTCGGAGTGCACGTTCACATAGAGCAGCCCGGCCGCGAGCCAGTCGCGTTCGTCACTGCTCAGCGCCCACGTCGTGTCGCACGTGCCCGAACGCAGGTCGGGAGCCAGGTCGAACACGAACGTGATGCGCAGTCCGGACACCTGCGACGGCGTGCCCGGCCCGTGCACATGCGAGTACACGTAGTCCCCGAGCAGCCCTGCGAACTCCACGTGCAGCAGCGCCTCGGTGCCATCGTCGCTCAGCATCACGCTGCCGCCGCCGGTGGCGGTGGTGGTGACCGGCGGGATCTGCGCGCCACCGGTCATCACGAACGCGAATCCGGTGCGTGCGAGCACCGGCGCGGGGATCGTGAGTTGAGAGGCGAGTGCGAATGACAGCCAGGTGCGGCGGAGATCCATGCGAGGCTCCTTCCTCCGCAGTCTACCGCGCCCGCCGGAGCGGGGTTCCCACCCGGGACGCCGAAGCGCCCCGCAGGATCCTGCGGGGCGCTTCGAACTGCCGAGGATGCGAGCGCCGCTACCGCGCCCGCGCCTTCGCGCCGCGAGGGCGGGCGTCGTACTTCTCGAACAACCGGGTCTGACGGGATTCCATGGCGATCACCTTGCCGCCGATCAAGACCTGAAGACACTGCGTGCTCGGCAGCAGGGCGTCGCCGTCGGTGACCTGCAGGTCCGCCAGCTTGCCCACCTCGATGCTGCCCACGCGGTCTCCCGCGCCGAGGATGCGCGCCGGGTGGATGGTGACCGACTTGATCGCCTCCTCCTCGGGCAGCCCGAACGCCACGGCCATCGCCGCGTGATGCGGCAGATTGCGCGCGTTGTGCACCCCTCCGCGGCCGTCATCGGCGATGCAGTAGCTCACCCCTGCGGCGTGCAGCCGGCCGGCCACGGCGTAGGCCTCGTCGTACGGCTCGTGCCGCCGGTTGGGTGTGGCGAGGACGCCCGCCACGATCACCGGGATGTCGCGCGTCTTGAGCTCGTCGGCGATGCGCCACGCGTCGTAGCCTCCCACGATCACCAGCCGCTTCAGGCCCAGCTCGTCAGCCCAGTCGAGCGCCGCGCGGAACTGGTTGAGCCGGTCCGCGTGGATGAACACCGGGATCTCGCCGTTCAACGCCGCGCGCATGGCGTCCCAGCGCACGTCGCGATCCAAGGAGCCGGCGCCCGGCTTGCCCTGCGCATCGCGCGCCTTCCAGTACGCCCGCGCGTCCTGGAACGCAATGCGGATCGCCGCGATCGCCTCGTCGCGCGCCTTGTTCTGCTCCTCGTCGGTGCGCTGCTCGAACCACGCCCGCACCGGCGTCATGTTGGGCCATTGCACGTGCAGGCCGACCGGTGCACGCAGCGTCATGTCCTCGTGCGTCCAGCCATCGAGGTGGATCAGCGCCGACGTGCCCATGACCGAGCCT
Source organism: uncultured bacterium (assembly GCA_902826705.1). Taxonomy (GTDB): domain Bacteria; phylum Eisenbacteria; class RBG-16-71-46; order RBG-16-71-46; family RBG-16-71-46; genus CADEFY01. Next base: position 5,146 of record CADEFY010000098.1, on the reverse strand, counting down.
CCGCCGGGCACGGTGAGCGCCGACGTGATGCCGTTGATGCGCGTCACCGGCAGCAGGTCGCTGTCCGGATTGATCTGCACCTCGGCGCGCTGATTGGGATTGAGCGTGCCGGTCTCGGCGTTGTCGTTGCTGCCGGTGACGGTGCTCACCTCGGTGAGCCCGAGCTGCGTGTTGGCCGCCACGAACCCGGGGTACACGTGCTTGCCGCGGCAGTCGATCACCTGCGCGCCCGCGGGCACCGCGGCGCCTGCACCGACCGCGGTGATGCGATCGCCCTGCACGACCACGGTGGCGTTGTTCAGCGTGCCGCCGGTCACCGTATGCACGGTGCCCCCCACGAGCGCCACCGCCGAGGTGCGCGCGGGCATCCAGGTGGGCTTGCTTTGCGCCAGCGCCTGCGGCGCCAGCAGTGCGACCGTCGCGATCAGCGCGACGCTGCTCGGAAGTCCTCGCATGAACCGGCTCATCGCGACACCTCCACGCCATCGCGGCGCGCACGGCGCTCGGTCTCGGACATGAACTCGTGCGTATGCCCATCGCCGTCATGCGCGTGCCCGCACTGATTGCCGCTCATGTCGGTGTCCTCCAGATAGCGTGGCGGCCAGTTGCCCTTCCCACCCCCGCCACCACCGGCCTTCTTGGCGGCACGCGCCGCGGCCTCGAGGGCCACGCGCTCGCGGGCCAGCGCCTCGCGACCCGCCAGGTCGTCGGCGCGGTCGAAGTACTTGCGCCCTTCGATCCACGTCTGCTCGCAGCGCGCGTAGGGCGACAGCGGCTCCCCACTCCAGATCGCGAGGTTGGCGAGCTTGCCCACTTCGAGCGAGCCCACGCGGTCGTCGATCTTGAGGCACTTGGCCGGATTGAGCGTGACGAACTTGATCGCCTCCTCGCGCGGCACGCCGCCGTACTTGATCGCCTTGGCCGCCTCGGTGTTGAGGTGGCGCGCCAGCTCGTCGCTGTCGGAGTTGAACCCGGTCACCACGCCGCGGTCCCACATGAGGTAACCGTTGTGCGGGATCGCGTCGATCACCTCCTGCTTGTAACCCCACCAGTCCGAGAAACCCATGCCGGCTGCGCCATGCGCCGCCATCTCGTCGGCCACCTTGTAGCCCTCGAGGATGTGCGTGAACGTGTTGACGCGGATCCCGAACTCCTCGGCCACACGCATCAGCATCAGGATCTCGTCCTGCCGGTACGAGTGCGCGTGGATCAGCCGCTTGCCGTTCACGATCTCGGACAGCGCTTCGAGCTGCAGATCGCGCCGCGGCGGGATCGAGCGCTTGCCGCCGCGGAACTCGGTCCACGCACGGTCATAGTCGCGCGCCGCCGCGAACGCCTCGCGGATCGACTGCTCCACCCCCGCGCGCGTCTTGGGATAGCGGTTGGTGGCTTCGCGGCCCCAGTTGCTCTGCTTGGGGTTCTCCCCGAGCGCGAACTTGACCGTGCCCGGGATGTCCGACACGAGCATCTCGTCCGCCGTCGCGCCCCACTTGCAAGCGATCAGCGCCGCCTGACCGCCGATCGCGTTGCAGGAACCGTGCAGCAGGTGCTGCATGGTCACGCCGCCCGCGAGCTGGCGATAGATCTGCACGCTCTCGCTGTTGATCACGTCCGCGATGCGCACCTCGCATGTGATGTTGTTGGTGCACTCGTTGACGTTGCCGAGGATCGACGAGTGGCTGTGTTCGTCGATGATGCCGGGTGCGACGTGCTTGCCCGTGCCGTCGATCACGACGGCGCCCGCCGGGGCTGCGATCGAACGGCCCACCGCGGCGATGCGGCCGCCGCGCACGAGCACGTCGGCGTTGGCGAGCGTGCCCTGCGGGCCCGCAGTCCAGACGGTGGCGTTGCGCACGAGCACGGCGGCGGGCTGCGCCGGCGCGGGCATGCGCCACGGCTCGGTGTTTCCCATCACGACCGGCGTCTCGACGCGCGCCGGGGGCGCCTCGGGCTTGTCGTCCTTCACGACGGGGCGCCCGGTCACCTGGAACCCGCCCGCCGTACCGCTCAGCGCATCCTCGGCCACGCGCAGGTCGAAGGCGTTGCTCGCCCCGCGCACCGCCGCCATGAACCGGATGCGACGGCCCTCGAGCCGCACGCCCGTCGCCTTCGAGGTGTCGGCGCCCATCACGAGCGTCGCGGTGGTGTCCTTGTCGGCGGCCACCTTGAGCGTGGCGGCACCGGCCAGGCCCTGCAGGGTCCATTCGCCCTTCACGCTCGACTCGTCCTTGGCCACCTCGAAGCGGTCGCCATCCACCCACACCTCGCGCACCTTGCCGCTCTCGGAGAACAGCGCGCCGCGGGTGACCGTGAGGTTGGCAACCTTGCCCGGCGCGATCGTGCCGAGTCGCGTCTCGAGCCCGAGCAGTCGCGCCGGAGTGGTGGTGACCGCGGCGAGCGCATCGCTCATGGGCAATCCGGCGGCGATCGCCTTGAGGACCTGGGCGCGGAACGTCTTCACGTCCTTGAGGCCATGGCTGGTGAGCGCGAACGTCGCGCCCGCACGACCCAGCGCAGCGGGATTGCCGGGAGCCTGCTGCCAGTGGCGCAGCTCCTCGGTGGTCACCTCGAGCGCGTTGGCTTCATTGCTCACGTCCGGCGCGTCGGGGAAGTTCACGGGCACCACGAGCGGCAGGGTCGTACCCGCCACCTTCTGCACGCGCTTGTACTCATCCCCGGCCCCCACGACGATCGCACGCACGCCCGCCTCGCGCGCCAGCGCGCCGGCACGCACCACCTCGAGCATCTCGTCGGCCACGAACAGCACGGGCTGCGTGCCGGCGATCACGCCCTGCAGCGCCGCGAACGACAGGTTGGTCTCGGGCCGCTCCGACGCGGCGGGCTTGCGCGCGTAGGCCGCCTGCGCATCGCGATACCAGCGCGCGTCGAGCAACGACTGGCGGATCAGCGCGATCGCTCCCATGAGCGAGCCGGGATATGCCTGCGGCGTGGGCTCGATCGCGACGACCTGGGCCGCGTCGGACACGAGTGTGTTGGCATTGAGCGCACCGTCGCCCAGCGCGACCACGGCGCTCGAGCCGCGCAGGATGCCGCGCCGCGGCGCGACGTGCGCCACGGTGAAGCCGGCGGTGCGCAGCCCCTCGAGCTGGTCGTTGGACAACGCCAGGTTCTCGACCACGCGGTACTCGGGTCGCACGCTCGCGTTGCTCGCCGCGGCGCCGCGGGCCGCCTCGGCACTCGTGCCGCCACCTGCGCCACCGGGGCCGCCGCCGCGCGGGCCGCCGCCGGCCTCGGCGGGCAGCACCATGGCGTCGATCAGGCCGGCGTACACCGTGAGGCTGTCGCCCGGCCAGAGGCGTGCATCCGGCGGCGGCGTGACCGCGGCACCCACCGCGATGATGATCCCATCGCGCATCACGATCGTGCCGCGCGGGATCACCTGGCCCGGTGCCGTCACGATGCGCGCGCCGACGATCGCGTGCACGCGCGGCGTGGCCGCCTCGGCACGCGCGCCCGGCTGCAGCGCCAGTATCGTGGTGAGGAGCAGCGCCGCGCGGCGGACGACACCACGTGGTGACGGGAGGGGGACGCACGGGGGCATGGGGATCTCCTGGCGACGGCGGGGGCCGCGGGGGCACGGCGGGCAGGCACGCGATCCGGATGGCCGGAAAGCGCGACCGCGTGGGATGAGTCGGGCAGGTTAGGTCGCGCGCGCGCTCCAGCGCGGGCTCGCGCGGACCGGCGCGGCCCGGCTCGGGACGAGTGCGGCCGCGGCCGACGCGGCCCGAGACGGAGTCTGGATCTGGGCCGGACGCCGCTCCGCTCGGGCCCCCCGAGTTCACTCGGCGGCCGTTCTCCTTTACTCTCTGTCGGTCACATCCCCGTGTCCTCCGCGGCCTCCCGGCCCCGGACCCGTCATCTCCACCCGCTCCACGAAGCAGGCCAACGCATGTCCGACGCCATCAACACCTCCGAGAACCCGGTCGACGCCGCGCCGACGACTGATCCCTCCTCCCCCGTCGCCGCGCCCGCGACGTCCGCAGTCGACGCGGACGACGCGCCGTCGTCCGAGTTCGCCAGCGCCCTGGCCCAGCACGAGGCCAAGGCCGCGTCGGCCACCGCGATGGAACGCGCCACCATCGAGGTGAAGAAGGGCCAGAAGGTGAAGGCCCGCGTCGTGTCGATCGGCGAAGAGCATGTGGTCCTCGACTTCGGCGGCCGCAGCGAGGCCACGGCCGAGACGCGCGGCTTCAAGCGCGACGACGGTTCGCTCAAGGTCGTCGTGGGCGAGGAGCTCGAACTGTTCGTGAAGGAGGCCGGGGACCAGGTCGTGCTGGCGGCCAAGGGCGGCGGCGACCGCAACGCCGCAGCGCTGGCGCAGCTCCGCGAGGCGCACAACGCGGGCATGCCCGTCACCGGCCGCGTCACCGCGGTCAACACCGGCGGCGTGGTGGTGGACCTGTCGGGCGTGCGCGCGTTCTGCCCGATCTCGCAGCTCGAGAACGGCTTCTGCGCCGACGCCAACGTGCATGTGGGCAAGTCCTACGAGTTCATGATCACCAAGATGGGCGAGAGCAAGCGCGATCTCGTGGTCTCGCGCCGCGAGCTGCTGCGCAAGGCCGAGAAGGCCCAGGCCGGCCAGCTCATCGCGTCGATCAAAGAGGGCGACGAGCGCGACGGGCGTGTGGTCAAGCTCGAGGGCTTCGGCGCCTTCATCGACCTGGGTGGCGTGCAGGGCATGGCGCACGTGAGCGAACTCGCGCACGGCCGCGTCAACCACCCGAGCGACGTGCTGCGCGAGGGTGAGACGGTCAAGGTGAAGGTGCTGCGCGTCGAGGGCGGCGAGGGGTCCAAGCGCCGCATCGCGCTGTCGATCAAGGCCATGCTGCCGGACCCGTGGACGACGGTGTCCGGGCAGTTCAGCGCGGGCCAGCGCGTGCAGGGCACCGTCACGCGGCTCGCCGACTTCGGCGCGTTCGTGCAGATCGCGCCCGGCATCGAGGGCCTGGTGCATGTGAGCGAGTCCGCGCTCACGCGCGTGGCGCACGTGAAGGACGTGATGGCGCCCGGCGACAGCGTCGAGGCACTGGTGCTCACCGTCGAGCCCGACAAGCGGCGCGTCTCGCTGAGCGTGCGGCAGGCACTCGGTGGCGCGCCGGCCGAGCCGCGCCGACCGCGCGGTGGG
>CADEFY010000097.1 GCA_902826705.1 uncultured bacterium | reverse complement strand
GCCCTCGCAGAGCGGCTGGTCGTACTGCGTGATCTGGTAGTTCTTGGGCAGGTCCGGGTAGAAGTAGTGCTTGCGTGCGAACACGCTGCGTTCGCGGATCCGGCACTCCAGTGCGAGCCCCAGCCGCACGGCCATGCCCACGGCGGCCTCGTTCAGCCGCGGCAACGCCCCGGGGAGCCCGAGGCACACCGGACAGGTGAGCGAGTTGGCCGGCGCGCCGAACTCGACGCGGCACGAGCAGAACATCTTCGTGTGCGTGCGCAGCTGGATGTGGCACTCCAGTCCGATCACCGCCTCGAGGGCCATGCCACCTCCGTGCGGTGTTCCCGTGTCAGGCGCGAACGATCCCCGCCCACTTCGAGCGCGCGGCCCAGACGCAGCAACTGCGGTTCGCCGTCCTCGGGGCCGAGCAGCTGCACCGCCAGTGGCAGGCGGTCGGCCGACAGCCCCACGGGCACGGTGAGCCCCGGGATGCCGGCGAGATTGGCGCCGATGGTGAACAGGTCCGAGAGGTACATGGCCACGGGGTCGTCGCTCTTCTCGCCCAGCCGGAACGGCAGTGTCGGCGTGGCGGGCATGAGCAGCGCGTCGCACTGTGCGAACGCCGCCGCGAACTCGCGGCGGATGCGGGTGCGCGCGCGCTGGGCCTTGAGGTAATACGCGTCGTAGTAGCCCGAGCTGAGCGCGTACGTGCCGAGCAGGATGCGCCGTTGCACCTCGGCGCCGAACCCGGCGCTGCGCGTGCGCGTCTGCAGCGAGAAGACATCGTCGGACTCCGGATGGCGGAACCCATAGCGCACGCCGTCGAAGCGCGCGAGGTTGGAACTGGCCTCCGCGGTCGCCACCAGGTAGTAGGCGGCGATGCCGTACTCGCCCGGCAGGAACGTGATCGGCACGCGCACCGCTCCCGCGCGTTCGAGCGCCACGGCCGAACGCTCGAGACCCGCGACGATCTCGGCGTCCACTCCCGCCTGCCACAGGTTGGCGGGCCAGCCGAACCGCAGGCCCTCGACACCCGCATCGAACCCCGTCACATCTGGCGCGGGGCCGGGGCGGGAGGTGGCATCGAACGGGTCCGGCCCCGCCAGTACGCCGTAGGTGATCGCCACGTCCTCGACGTGCCGCGCGAGCACGCCCACCTGGTCGAGCGAGGAGCCGAAGGCCACGAGCCCGTACCGGGACAGCCGGCCGTACGTGGGCTTGAGGCCGACGACGCCGCAGAACGCCGCAGGCTGACGCACCGATCCACCGGTGTCGGAGCCGAGCGCGACGGGCACGAGGCCGTACGCCACCGCGGCGGCCGCGCCGCCCGAACTGCCGCCGGGCACGCGCGTGAGGTCGTGCGGATTGCGGGTGGGGCCGGCGCACGAGTACTCCGTGGACGAACCCATCGCGAACTCGTCCATGTTGGCCTTGCCCACCACCACCGCTCCGGCGGCGCGCAGCCGCTCCACGACGGTGGCGTCGTACGGCGGCCGGTAGCCCGCGAGGATCCGCGAGCAGCATGTGGTCGGGAAGTCGGTGGTGCAGAGGTTGTCCTTGAGCAGCACCGGCACACCCGCGAGCGCCCCCGTCCGCGGCGCCGCAGCGGCGTTGGACTCGCGCTGCACGGGGTCCGTGTGCACGACCGCGTGGACATCGGCCTCCCACTCCGCGCCTGGGCCGTCCCACGCCGCGCGCACGAGGTCGCGGGCGTCGAGCTCGCCCGCGCGCACGCGGGCCGCGAGCGCCGCGGCCGACTCGCGCCAGAGTCCGTTGGCGCTCATGGCTCGAGGTGCTCGACGATGGGTGGCACGAGGAAGTGGCCGTCCTCCGCTTCGGGCGCCGACGCCGTCGCGCGCTCGGCATCGAGCTGGCGGCCGTCCGGCGCGTCGGGACGGAGCGGCGCCTCGGCAGGTGCGAACGTGGTGGGCTCGCAGCCCTCCAGGTCCAGCTGGTCGAGCTGGGCTGCGAGATCGATCACGGCGGAGAGCTGTGCCGCCACGCGGTCGACGGCGTCGGCCGGGATCTCGAGCCGCGCCAGCGCGGCGATGCGCAGCACCTCCTCACGCGGGATCGACATCGGCACCTCCTGTGACGAAGCGGGCGAGCACCTTCTTCACCGCACCTGTGAAGCGCACCGTGAGCTTCATGTCGGGGCCGCTGCCTTCGGCATCCTGCACGATGCCGCGCCCGAAGCGCTCGTGGAAGACCGCTTGTCCGATCGCGCGCCGGCTCTCGGCCGAGCGCGCCGAAGGCACATGCGGAAAGGCGTCGATGCCGTCCGCGCCGTCGCTGAACACCACGTCGGCGACGTCCTCGCGCGGATTCGCCCGCCACGCGCGCCGCTCGCCTGGCGCGCCCCCCCGCAGGTGGCGATCGCCCGGATCGCGCCCTCGTCCGCTGCGGAGCCGGCTCGAATCCAGGGCGCTCTGGGCCGCGAGCGCGCCGCCCTCGCGGAGCAGGAGATGGATCGGCACCTCGTCCACGAAGCGCGACACCTGGCCGCCCCAGCTCTGCATGGCGCCTCCGGCGGTGTACCGGCGGCGGTACGAGGCGGCGGTGAGCAGCACTTCGTCCTCGGCCCGCGTCAGCGCCACGTAGAAGAGCCGGCGCTCCTCCTCCAACTGCGCCGCGTCCTCCAGGGAGGACGCGTGCGGCATCAGGCCCTCCTCGAGCCCCGCGATGGCGACCGCCCCGAACTCGAGGCCCTTGGCGTTGTGGACCGTGAGCAGGAGGACGCGGTCCTGGTCCTCATGCAACCGGTCGGCATCGGTCAGCAGCGAACACTCCGACAGCCATTCCAGCAGCCCGCCGCGCCCCTGCATCGCGAACTGTGCAGCCGCCACACCCAGCTCCTCGACATTAGCGCGCCGCTCGCCCAGTTCCGCCTCGGTATCGGCTTCGATGCCCTCGAGGTACGACGTGCGTTCGAGCAGCCGTGCGAACACGAGGTCCACCGAGTCGGTGGCATGCGCGCGCAGGTCCTCGAGCAACGCGAGCAGTTGGTCGGCACCCGCGCGGGCGGCGCCCTTGAGTCCGCCCGCGGTGCGGAGCGCCTGCAGTGCCGCCACCGGCGAGGCTACGCCCGCAGCGAGCTGCGACTCGATCGCCGCCTGCACGGCGGGTCCGAGGCCGCGGCGCGGCGTGTTCCAGATGCGGAAGAACGCCGCCGTGTCCGCGGGATTGACCACCAGGCGCAGATAGGCCAGCACGTCCTTGACCTCGCGCCGCTGGAAGAACGACAGGCCGCCCACGATCTCGTAGGCGACGCCGTTCTGACGCAGCTCGGTCTCGAGCGCACGCGACTGCGAGTTGGTGCGGTACAGCACGGCGCATCGCCGCAGCGGGCGCCCGCGGCGCCGCTGTTCCTCCAGCCAGCTCCGCACCCGCCGCGCTTCGTCGTTCTCGTCCCCGCAGAGCGCGAACTGCAGCGGGCGGCCCGGCTCGCGCTCGCTCCAGAGCGTCTTGCCCTTGCGCGCCTGGTTGTTGGCGATCACCGCGTTGGCGGCATCGAGGATGTTGCGCGTCGAGCGGTAGTTCTGTTCGAGCCGGATCGTCACCGCGCCCGGGAATGCCTGCTCGAAGTCGAGCACGTTGGACAGGTCGGCGCCGCGCCAGCCGTAGATCGACTGGTCGTCGTCCCCCACCACGAACAGGTTGCCGTGTCCGGCCGCGAGCGCCTGCACCAGTCGGAACTGCGCGTGATTGGTGTCCTGATACTCGTCCACGAGCACATGTCGGAACCGGCGCTGCCAGCGCTCGCCCGCCTGCGGGTGCTCGAGGAACAGGCGCACCGACTCGCCGATCAGGTCGTCGAAATCGAGCGCCCCGGCCTGCCGCAGGCCCTGCTGATAGAGCGTGTAGCACTGCGCGACGCTCTTCTCGAAGGGCGCGATGGCGGTGTGCTCGTACGCCTGGGGCGTGACGAGCGCATTCTTGGCGTCGGAGATCCGGCCGAGCACCGCGCCCACCTTGAGACCGGCGTCCCCGAGCCCGAGCTGCTTGAGGATGCCCTTCAGCAGGTGCTCCTGGTCGTCGCGGTCGTACACCGTGAATCCCGCCGGCAGGCCCAGTGTGCCTGCCTCACGCCGGAGCAGCCGCATCGCCGTGGCGTGGAACGTGCCGATCCAGAGCCGCGACGCGACTGGCCCGACCGACGCCTCGATCCGCGCGCGCATCTCTCGCGAGGCGCGGTTGGTGAACGTGAACGCGAGGATCCCCTCGGGATCGATGCCCTGTTCCAGCAGGCGAGCGACTCGCGCCGTGAGCACGCGCGTCTTGCCCGATCCGGCGCCCGCGATGACGAGTGCGGCGCCAGTCTCGTGCTCGACAGCCTGGTGCTGGGCGGGATTGAGATCGATCACGACGGACACTCGGAGGACTCCTGGACAGGGGCGAGCGCACCCTATCGCATGCTCGTGTGCGTCTCCAGACGCGCGTGCGGGCCGCGGGGGATCCCCACGGCCCGCCGCGTCGCTCAGCAGCCGATCACTTCACGAACAGCATCTCGCGGTACTTGGGCAGCGGCCACAGCGCATCGTCCACGAGCATCTCGAGCCGGTCCGCTGCTCCCCGCACGTCGTCCATCTTGGGGCGCACCTTGCGGCCGAGCGCTTCGCAGACCTTGGCCTCGTCATGCGTGCCATGCGCCTCGGTGAGCGCAGCGCGCAGCTCGTTCACACCCTCGATGACGCGCGAGAGCGCTTCGGCGATCTGCTGCAGGCGCGTGTCGCTGGCGCGCGCCGCCTTGGCATTGCCACCGAGCCCGGCCATCGCCTGCACCGCCGAGCCGGTGAGCGCCAGCTGGCGCTCACCCGCCGGGATCACCTGCGTGGACACCACCTCGATCAGCGTCTCCGCCTCGAGCTCGACCTGCTTGAGGTACCGCTCCATCGCCACGTTGAACCGGCTCTCGACCTCGAGCTCGGAGAACGTGCCGGAGTCGACGAGGAATCGGTGGTTCGCCGGCTCGCGCACCGCCGCGAGTGCGGCCGGCGTGTCGACCAGGTTGGGCAGGCCGCGGCGCGCCGCTTCCTGCTTCCACTCCTCGCTGTAGCCGTTGCCCTCGAAGCGCACCGCCGCGGTCTCCTGGAACACCTCGCGCAGCAGCTCGGCCACACACTGGTCACGGTGCCCCGGCTTGGCGTCGAGCTTCTTCTTGAGCCGCGCGGTCATCTCGGCGAGCGCCGTGGATGCCGCGGCATTGAGGATCGACATGGGCACCGCGCAGTTGGCCGAACTGCCCACGGCGCGGAACTCGAACTTGTTCCCCGTGAACGCGAACGGCGAAGTGCGATTGCGGTCCGTGTTGTCCTTGGCGAGCGCCGGCAGCTTGGCGACGCCGCTCTCGAGCACGAAGTGCTCGGGATCCTTGGCGGCCTCACCCGCGATCATGCGCTCCAGCACCTCGGTGAGCTGCTGGCCGACGAACACCGACAGGATCGCGGGGGGAGCCTCGTTGGCTCCGAGGCGCAGGTCGTTGTTCGCCCCCGACACCGACCACCGCAAGGCCACGGCGTGGTCGTGCACGGCCTTCAGGCAGACGGCGATGAACGCGAGGAACCGCAGGTTCTGGTGAGGCGTCTTGCCGGGCTCGAGCAGGTTCTCACCGCGATCGGTCATCATCGACCAGTTGCAGTGCTTGCCGCTGCCGTTGATCCCGGCGAAGGGCTTCTCGTGGAACAGGCAGACGAAGTCGTGGCGCAACGCGACGCGGCGTGCCACGTCCATGGCCAGCACGTTGTGGTCGATGCCGAGATTGACGTCCTCGAACACCGGCGCCATCTCGAACTGCATCGGCGCCACCTCGTTGTGACGCGTCCGCACCGGGATGCCGAGGCGATAGAGCTCGAACTCCATCTCCTCCATGAACGCGATCACGCGGGGCGGGATCGTGCCGAAGTAGTGATCCTCGAACTGCTGATGCCGCGGCGAGATCGCCCCGACCAGCGTGCGCTCGCTGAGCATGAGATCGGCGCGGAGCGCATTGTGCGTGCGGTCGACCAGGAAGTACTCCTGCTCCACGCCCAGCGTGGCGATCACCTGCTTGACGTCGACGTCCCCGAGCAGCTTGAGGAAGGCCACCGAGTGCTTGCTGATCGACTCGATGGACCGCAGCAGCGGCGTCTTATGGTCGAGCGAGTGCCCGTGGTAGCTGATGTAGGCGCTCGGGATGCACAGCGTGCGGCCGTTGGCGCTCTCCACGAGGAACATGGGCGAGCTGGGGTCCCAGGCCGTGTAGCCGCGCGCCTCGAATGTGGACCGCATGCCGCCCGACGGGAACGAGCTCGCATCCGGCTCGCTCTGCCACAGCTGCGATCCCGAGAACTTCTCGATCACTCGCAGCTCGCCCATCGTCTGCACGTTGAGATCGATGAAGCTGTCGTGCTTCTCGGCAGTGAGGCCCGTCATGGGCTGGAACCAGTGCGTGAAGTGGGTCGCGCCGTGCGCGACCGCCCACTCCTTGGCCACCGAGGCCACCGTCTCGGCGATGTCCTTGGTGAGCGGCGAGCCGTGGCGCAGTGTGGAGATCAGCGCGTTGAACGTCTCGCGCGGCATGCGCTCGCGCAGCTTGATGAGATCCAGGACGTGGCGCCCGAAGAACGAACTGACTGGGGCGCGGTGCCCGTCGGCGAGACGGGGGACGTCGAAGCTGCGGGGCTGACGCGAGACGACGGCGAGCCGGGCTTCGTCGCGGGGTGTGGACATGGGACGACTCCTCTCATTCGGTGACCACGGCGAATCCGCGAGGATCCGACGGGATCGGGTGAGGGACGAGGATCCGTCGTGAGCAGTGCCCACGACGAACCCAGTGGTCGGCCAGAGCATACGCGAGCTTCAGTCCCGCGCGCCAGAGGCGCTTCGCCCTCGGTAGTGCAAGCCGCACGACCGGGGGCTCGCGACGGTCAGAAGTCGTAGCCGATGCTGAAGTGCCAGCGCGGCTTGCCGACCTGGGCCAGGTCGGTCGGCCACGCGGCATCGAGTTTGATGGGCAGCCCGAGCAGGTAGGTGCGGATGCCGGTGCCGAAGCTCATGCGCGGGCTGGCGAGCCGCCGCTTGCCCGCCTCGACCTCGCTCAGCCGCAGCGCATCGCCCTCGTTCCACACCAGGCCGACGTCGGAGAACAGGGCGCCGCGGATGTTGAAGATGCCGACCGGCAGCGGGCCGACGAGCCCGAGCTGCTGGATGAACGGGAACCGCAGTTCGACATTGGCGAGTGCGACACGGGATCCGATGAGATCGAAGTCCCGGAACCCGCGCAGCGTGGAGAAGCCGCCGATCCGGAACGCCTGCGGGTCGCGCCCCAGGCTCACGCCGGACAGGGCGCGCACTCCGAACGTGTATCCCGCGGTCAGATCCCAGTAGCGGCGAGAGTCCGCCGTGAGGGTGTGATACGAGAGCGCGTTGTCGAACAGGGGCAGCGCGATGCTGTAGCTCAGGTTGTAGCGCCCGCCGTTGACCGGGCCGTAGTAGCCGAAGAGCGAGTTGTCGCCCACGAGCGAGAGCGACGGCGAGGTCACGGAGCGGTACTCGGTCCCGGACCGGAAGTAGTCGCCGTTCACGTCGCGCTCGAAGAACGTGCGCTCCACGAACATCTGCGTGAACTGCACATCGGCGCGGCGGAAGCGGTCGAAGGGGTATGACACGCCACCGAGTGCCCCGAACGAGCGTTCGGAGAAGAGCTGCGCGCTGCCGAGCTGCTCGCCCAACGTGGTCACGCGCGATTGGTAGTAGTCCTTGAAATGGAACCCGCCCACGCTCCAGTCCCACCGCTTGGGCAGGAAGCTGTAGATCGCCAGGGCGTTCGTCTCCTCGATCGAGTTGGCGAACACGTCAGTCGCGATGTACAGCGAGCGGTCCCCGAGGAAGTCGCTGAAGTAGAGCTGGGTCTGCCCGATGACGCCATATCCGCTGGCGGCGAAGAAGCCGCCGTTGATCATCTCGGGCGACAGCCTCCAGCGATACGGCGCAGGCGACTGCGCCAGGACGCTGTCCGAGAGCGCGAAGGGACCACCGCGCTCCTCGAGCGGCGTGAGGACCGGGGCCGCACGCACCGTGTCCGGCGGCGGAACGACCGGCGTGCCACGCAGCTCGCCTCCCTCCCAGGCCTGCGGCTCGAAGGCCACCGGCGGCAGCCCGGCGCGCGGCAGCGAGCGGCCGTGGTCACGCGCGGACGCCGCCGAGCTGTCTGGCGTGCTGACGCTGTCGGGCCACGTGCCGGCGAGCGCTCCCAGCGCCCGCGTCCACGCCGAGTCCGCGGGGAGCGGCTTGGCCGCCTCCTCGACGGAGAGCACCGCGGCGGGCGACTGGCGGCGCAACCGATCCAGCACCGGATCGAGCGACAGCGGCTCCTGCACCGAGAAGACATCCCAGCCGCCGCGCGTGAACGCCGAGAACACCATGCGGTCGTTCTGCCGCGACCACGACAGGCTCGCGATGCCGCCGAGCACATCGGTGAGCTGGGTCAGGCTGGCATCGGCGGGATCGAACAGGAAGATGTCGGGTTTGCCATTGCGGTCGGTGATGAACGCGAGGCGCCGGCCGTCCGGCGACCACGCCGGGGAGCGGTCCTCGCCCGCGGTGTCGAGGATCTGACGCGACTGGCCGGTGGCGAGGTCCAGTTCGTGGATGCCGTAGTGGCCGTAGCCCGCCTCGCGCCGCAGCGGATGCAGCACCACGGGCGCGCCGCGGTCGCTGCCGAACACGATCCGCTGCCCGTCCGGCGACCACGCCGGCTCGCGCTCATCCCACGTGTCGTCGGTGAGCCGCGCCACCTCTCCCGTGCGGGCATGCACCACGTACAGGTCGGAGCGGCCCTCCGCCACCCCGGCCACCACGATGCTGTCGCTGACCGGGGACCAGGAAGGATAGAACAGCGCGTCCGCGGGCAGCGCGTGCCGCCCCAGCACCTCCCCCGTCGTGGCGTCGACCACGTAGAGGCGGTCGCGGCCGGCGCTCTTGGCGGTGAGCGCCAGACGCTGCCCGTCGGGCGACCAGGTGAGCGATCCGCGGAACGAGGGGATCGCCTCGAACTGCACGCTCTGCTCGCCGCGGATCACGCGCCGCAGCGGGCGACCGTCGAACGCGGACATGATGTGCACGTCGGTGTACTGCTTGCGGTCGCTGAAGTACGCGATGCGGTCGCCCTGCGGCGAGACGGCGGGCGCGGTGTTGGCGTTGCTCGCGTCCTTGCGGTGGTCGGTGAGCCGGCGGCCGTAGCGCTCGGGCTGCTCATGCCGGGCCACGGTGGGCCAGTAGCGCTTGCGCAGATACTCGCGCCACTGCTCGTCGAACTTCTGGACCGAGAGGTCATAGGTGCGCTGGAAGGCGCGCTCGAAATTGCGCGACGTGCGCACCTTCTGGAGCATCTCGCGGAAGCGTTCCTCCCCGAAGCGCTGGATCAGGTACTCGATCGCGTTCTGTCCGGCCTTGTAGACGAGGTAGCCGCCCATGTACTCGAGCGGCGGCAGATACCCCGTGAGCATGCCGTCCCGGCAGAACATCTCGGAGTTGGGTTCCATGCCGAGCGAGAGGTACTCGGCCATGCCCTCCGCGAACCACAGCGGGACGCGGAAGAACCCGGCACCCGAGAGCATCGAGAGTCCGGTGTTGTTGTAGAACAGGTCGAACTGGTAGGCGTGCACCAGCTCATGCACGAGCACGTGCCGGAAATCCTCGTAGGATCCGGTGAAGGGGATCACGACCCGATCGCGCAGCGCCTCGGTGAACCCGCCTGTGGAGCCCTCGATCAGCTCCGGCGTCACGTTGGTCTGCGAGAAGTCGTTGTGCGATCCGTAGAGGATGATCGGGATGCGCTTGCTCAGCCGGTGCCCGAGACGCGCCGTGAACTCCGCCTGCGTCTTCTCCGCCAGGTCGAGCGTGCGCATGGCCAGCGAGTCCTGGCCCGTGTAGAAGTAGACCTCGAAGTGATCGGAGCGCAGCGAGCGCCAGTCGAACAGCCGGTACTGCACCTTGTTCTGTCCGAAGTACTGCGCGTGCGCGGCACCC